>NZ_CAWPHH010000020.1:0-79294 GCF_963887965.1 Photorhabdus sp. RW14-46
AACCATAGACCAGCGTGCCCATCGCAAATACCGGGGAACGGCTGCCATCGGTCAGGTTGCCGCCGTGATATTGACCGGTCGTCAATTCATATTTAACGCCGCCGGGACGTTGCATCACCGGCAGGGACGACGAGGCGATTGTCGAGACGCGGGTACGGCCATTTTCCTCTTTGACGGTCACCGTCAGGTCGCCGGCACTCCCGGTGCTATAGAGGTCGGTGAAACGAAACGGCCCCGGCGGCGCCGTGGTTTGATATATGATGTTGCCATTCTGGGATACCGTCACCTGCGCATTGGCGTTCGCCACACCGGTTATCACCGGGGCAAAACCGCGCTGACTGTCGGGTAACATCGCCTCCTCAGAAGACAGTTTCATACCCCGAAACGGGATGCTGTCAAAAATGTCGCCGCCGGTATAGGTTTCACCCGCCGTGAACTCGCTGCGCAGTGAGGGGACATCACGTTGCAGGTAGGTATTGCTCACCTGCCATTGGGTCTGTGCCGGCGTGGAAAAGCTGGCGGTGGCCTCGTTGCGCTGACGATTGTAACTGTAAGTTTGCGTGCTGCGCAGACGCCACGGCCCCAGATTTAACCCGTCACGAAAAGAAGCAAACAGGTTACGGGAACGTGATCCTCCCCAGTTTCCCTGACGGTCATAACGGCCTTCCGACCCGTTGACCGTGTAGTTCATCAAAAAGGCCGGGATGCCGTTATCCCACAATGACGGATCAACCATCCCGGAATAGTGGGGCTGCATGGCGACCTGCGGGACACTGAGATCCAGACGCAAACGGGCGAAATCCAGTGTGGCGCGGGCGTGCGGGATCTGTTTCGTCAGATCGGTGATGAGGCTGTCGTCCGCTTTACCCTGAAAAGCCGGTAATCCGCGGGTATTGACCCCATACCCTTCCAGTTGTGCGACGGTTAATACCGGCTGGAGATGGCCGTTAACCTGCCTGAATTCAATCTCGCGGCTGTCCACCCGATTCTGGTTCATGTAGACATCCACCAGATAGCGCCCGGGGGCGACATAGCCCGCGTTTTCATACGCCGAAAGATCGACATGACTGCGTTCACCGTCAGCGCCCATCAGGAACGCCGGATTAAAGTATTCCCGCGCTGAGGCGGGTAGGGCCGTTGCCGTCAGTGAACACAGCAGGCATAGGTATACCGGCCGCGGCCGGAAACTGCCCGGTTGACCGGGCGCACGCTGGTTACCCGCCCGCGGTGCAGACGGAAATAAAGTGTTTATTGCCATAGCTCATCTCTGCTTCTAATTTAAGCCTGTGCTGTTGATATTGAGGTCGCTTTGCCGGTATACCGTCCGCCGATGCGGCGGGTTTATAACGGGACGTGGCGATCCTGATTGTCGCCGGGAAAACGCCAGATTAGTGGCCCTTGTCCCCCGGCGGTAAACGAATAGGTTTGTATGCCTTTCGGGGGCACCATCGTCTGGCGGGTGTGGTCATCCGCATGCTGTGTGCCCATTTTCAGGACCGAAAAGGCCAGAAAATAGGGCGTGGGATTTTCCACTCGCAACTGCGTCCCCTGAAGGGAAAATTTCACCTGTTTAGCCACCGTGGCGTTATCCCGGGCGGGGACGCCTTTAGGGCGATAAAACAACCGGATATTCATCTGTAAAGCGACCTGCACCCGCGAGTTCTTGCCGGTCTGGCGCTCAGGCACGCGCGTGTCCGGTACGGCGACGCCGGGGATAGCCCGCAACGAGACCACAAAGGCCGATTCCCGATCCGGCGGTAACTGCCCGCCAAGCTGGCGAATACGGAACGAGAATTTCCCGCCGGCCTCAATCCGCTTTAACGGCGGCAGGACAACAAAAGGGGGAACCAGCCCGGTTTGGGTGTCAAAGCGACCGGTATCGGGGTCCAT
Source organism: Photorhabdus sp. RW14-46 (assembly GCF_963887965.1). NCBI lineage: Bacteria > Pseudomonadati > Pseudomonadota > Gammaproteobacteria > Enterobacterales > Morganellaceae > Photorhabdus > Photorhabdus sp. RW14-46. The sequence continues at coordinate 1,891 of NZ_CAWPHH010000020.1, forward strand.
CGGGCTGACAAATCCCTGTACCAGATAGCCCTGCGCCGTATGGTTGGTCATACTGAGGGTCACCCCGCCGGGGCTGTCTTTAGCGACATACGATAACTGCATCGGGGAGAACGATAACCCCGGATTCTCCGCCGCCTGCGCCTTTAACAGGCCGCCCAGCAGCAGGGCGAAACAGAAGGGGTAAATCATTGATCCCGCGTGTGCTCGCTTGTTCCCGTTACTGACTCTCTTCACTTTCCACCTCTGGATAAAACAAGGGCGAATTTAACCCGCCACGTTGGCGGTAAACAGGTTTGAAGCCCCGCCGTAATCATTAATCATCGACCAGCTCACCGCCTTTTTGCCTGCCTGTCCGGTATAGGTCACACAATCCTGCGGCGCTATCATCGAGGGATAGCGATTCAGATCGAGCGTCTGTCCGTCCAGCGTGAGGCTGTCCAGCGACAGGAAATACGGCGTGGGATTGCACGCCTTAATGCCATCGGGTTGCGACTGAAAGCGCAACTGCCCATACGCCTGTTCCGGCAACATCGGCAGGCCATGCGGTCGCCAGAAAAACTTAATCCGCATTCCCACGCTCATCGACGCCTGATCCCGAGCGTGCTCATTCGCCATCGGATGGGCGGCGGGGATAGCATTCATCTGGACATACCCGAGCGATTCCCGACCCGCCGGAAAGGGGGACCGATTAAACGTCGGCAAAATACGCAGACTGTTCTGACTGTTGGCCTCCAGCCTGAACAGCGGCGGCGTCACCACAAACGCCGGTGCGGTTTTCTCCTGATCGCCTGTGATCCTCACCTGCACCAGCCACGCCTGAGGTGTGGTGTTAACCACCGTCAGCGTCTGTGCCCGCGCCCCTTGGGTAAAAATCACCCGGGTTTTATTCAGGCTGATACCGGCTGCCTGACAGGGTTCTGTGCCGGCCATGCCTAACCCTAGACAGAATAGTAGTGGTGCCAGCCTGTACCGCGTTGTGCGCATCCGACCTGTTTCCACAACGCCTCCTGATACCTGTTACCTGAGCGGTACTCAGTGATAATCAAATTGAAATTGAATGTGCGCGGTCAGTTCGCCGGGGGTGGGGACTGCCGTGCCGGATTCATGTCGCATATCCATCTGGAAGGTGATTTGACCGTCTTTAACGGCGTTACCCGGTGATGCCAAATCCACATAATCGCCATTTTTCAGGTAGCTTCCCAGCCCGCCTTCCGGTGATTGATAGCGCAGGCCAAAACCCACATTTCCCGCCACAGTGGAAACCTTATCCCGAAATAACGTCGGGTGGTTCTCCGGCGTGGGGCCGGCTATTTTAATCGCCGGGGTCCGGCCCGCTCTGGCTGATCCCGCACAGCCTGACAACGCCAGCGTCACAGGCTTGTTGTCCGCTGCTTCGATATGTTCCGCGCTGCGCTGCACTTCGTTAAGCGGTATGGATGAAAACTCGACATAGGATGTTTGTACGTTGAGTTCACAGGTTGGCTGTTCCAGCGTTAATGCCAACGTCAGTTCTGCCGTGTTTGAACTGGCTCCCCCGGGCAGGGGGACGGTACAAAGCAGGCCGGCCAGCGTTGTCCATTTGATAAGAATCCACGGTTTGCACATTACGGTATCTCCCCTTGATAGGATGATGATCCTCCGAGGTCATTAATCACCGTCCAGCTTACTTTGGCCGGGTAATGTGCGCCTTTGAGCGGGAAAGCCAACGCCGAGAACGGGGAAACCATGTTCTCTTTCTGTTGTTTCGTCATCAGTTCCTGTCCGTCCACTTTCAGGGAGGTGAAGGTGATGTAATAGGGTGACGGATTCGTGACCGTTATCCCCTCGGATGTCGGTTTGAAGCGCAGTGAACCAAATCCTTGCTCCGGCGCAACTGGCAGCCCTGACGGGCGATACATCAGCTTGATCGTGTTAGCCAGAGCAACCTGTACGCCCCCGGTGATCTGCTTACCAGAGGGTGTATTGGATTCGGAGCTTAACGGGATGGCTTGCGCGGTAAACCAGAACAGGGATTCCCGGTCGGCGGGCAGTGCCTGGCCGGTTTTGATGATGCGTACTTGATTCTGGCTGCCGGGCTCCATACGAAACAGGGGCGGAGTCACTACAAACGGCGCGGTTTTGCCTCCCTGTGGAGCAGTGCTGACCGTCATTTGCATCAGATAGATGGTCTCCTTACTGCTGTTGCGCACTGAGGCGGTTGTCGCATGGCTATCGGCCGGGTAGACAATGCGGGTGGCATCAATACTCACTCCCTCCGCCTGTGCAGCGGTGACCGCGCCGCCTAACAGACCGGTCACTATCATTGCTGTCATCAATCTTTTCACTGAGTCACCTGAATGTGTCTGGTTTGGTGTTGCATCAGCAAGAATTGGACTTCCCTGTCCAATTCCGCTGCTATGATGCCCCTAGCACTTGATGTCGTATGATTATTTATAAACCACTTGGAATGTTACTGGAGCTATTACCTCTTGAGCAGCCGGTACGCCTGACTTGGAAACCAGAGCCACTTTAAATGCTGCCATGCCTTTGCCTTCGGTTAATGGTTGTGAGAAATCAATTTCTTTATCATCAGTGAGGTTAATCTTATCTCCGCTAGCAATGGCATTACTTTTGTGATACACAGCCACCCCTGCGGTAGCGCCAGGGTTGGCATTAAATATCTTCTTACCTGTATCAATGGTCTGTCCAAAAACATTCATCTCAATTGCAGCAGTAGGCTTGAATTTGTTGCCTGTTGTGGATCCATATTGAGGACCACACTTAACTAGTTTGACCTCTATATTTTTTGCTGATAGGGGGGCAGCAGGTTGCAGGGTTTGAACATCTGCTGCGCCGAATCTCCCCATATCTAATTGGTAGCTACCTTTAGTACCAGTAGCATCACCTTTAACATCGAGCTCACAAGTCGCCGCGCCTATGGTAGCCATCACGTTTACCGTAGCACCACCTGAAGCATGTGCCATCCCCATCCCCATGCTTAAGAGCACTGCGGCTAATACGCTGGTTTTCATCATTTGCTTTTTCATTTCATTAATTCCTTATCTACATCTCGTCGTTAATACATTTTGCCTAAAACAACACCATGACAGATTAAACAACCGGGCCGCTAGCGCGGTGCATTTACTGGTCATTTAGAGTTATTTTGTTTGGTTATTAACTATATGAAATATATGAATATTAATATTCACATTACGAAATCACTTCTGCCTTATGCCATTTTGTTTCAGGATGTCAGCCTGTTGCATAAGAAAAGGAATATCAAATCGCTCAAAAAACGACCTTCAAACAGGTCGTAATATCCGTAACGAAAGAAATAATTTCCTTTTGTAATCAAAAAATTAAGTAAGTTTTTACAAAATAATACAAAAAATCGCTTTTAAGTGATGAAATTTTCCGTATACTGCCCCGGCGGTTGACAATAACCGAACAAAATAACTCTAAATGTTCGGTTTTTTGTCCCATATCAGAAACTGATGTCATTGAAAGCCACACCACTATTTCGAGTAACATTTTCCCCACGTTTACACTTTCTTACCATTACGCAGAAACACGAATCTCCAGCATCGCAAAAGCGTTACATTAATTATTCTTATTGATTTTCAGCATTGAAGGGATTAATCGAGGATTCGTTTTGAGCCATGATCTTCAACTCGATTCCATAATGATGGCAGCTATTCAACATGGCGATGGCGGATTCAAACGACTATCTGAATTCTAATAACTTCGTCAAAAGGGGATATGAACAAGAGTGGTTTTTTTAATTTGTGGTAATAACATAGCTGACAGAAAAATCATAAAAGTGACCGTTCCGTCGGTCACGAAACTCAGCCATCAACGGGTTTATCGATCCCCCGATTGGCGTCGAGTTCAGTTAACATCCAAATTTACCCAATGTCGCTTCCGCAATAGGGATATATTGGTCTGTTAATTTATTGATGCTGTTATTGGTTGCAGGATAACTACAATCAAGGAAAAACCAGTTTATCGGTGTCTCCAATATTGAAGCGATCTGCACCAAATGGGATAAATTAATTCGGTTTATCCCTCTCTCATAACGTGAGAGTTGTTGCTGACTAATGCCTATTTTTTCCGCCAATTTTACCGCGGTCATGCCCAACTCTTTCCTTCTTTTTTGAATACGCTTCCCTACTAATAGATGATCTTGTTTCATTTTCATCCCAGCCTTTAAATTAAAAAAACACCTTTTTTATGGCATCGCCAAAATTATTGTCCCTGATCCTGAGAAAGGTCCTGCCTCTACTCTGCCATTTTTTTGTAAAATTGATTTCACTGTAACGGGTACATTTCCTCCAGCCGGTACAAACACAGCCACACCATCTTCACCTTTGCTATCATTTAATAGCAACTTAGCTTTCAAGCTACCATCGTTTCTCAACGGTACAAATTCCCCATTAAGGCCCGTTGCTATCACGATAATCTTTATGTCTACATTGCAGGTCACATTGATATTTCCCGTTTGGGTTGCACCGTCTAGTTTTGCCTCATCAATGCTGCCGTAATTAAGCTCAACTGAGCCTTCACTGACTTGACAAAAACCTATCGGCGGTGGTGCAACACCACATAAAGAGCCAGGCAATAATCTTCCATGAAAGCCATTTTGATCGGTTTCGTAAAATAGCCCGACACATTCCTGATGAGACCGAATCGCAGGGCCAAAATGTTTTGCCACTCCGGTGATCGGAAAACTGGTATATTTCAATATCTCCGCCTGCACTTGTTTCATTGTCTTAAATCTTTCCACCCGAGTATTAAATATCCTATAGGGCTGCCCTGAATAACCATCAGCAAAATGGCGATGGTTAACCGATATCCAACATGCAGAATAACCATAACAAGGATTTGGCGTAAAATCGTTTTCTTGGTCCCAACGCTCAATGACAAAAGTATAATAGGCATTCGTAGGAACACCTTCGGATTTAGTGATATATGAAAATATTGATGCAGCCGCACTTGATGAAAACAGTGATAAAAATACCAGGCAAACAGAGAATAATTTTTTCATTTAAGCTACCTAATAAAGCTGGGCAAATTAGTCATAATTCAGATTAAATGTCGCAATCGCATGAAATGCGCCTCGCGTAATCGTCTGGTTAGCTAGCGCTATGGGTTCTGCCTGCACATAGGCTTGTAGTGCAATCAAGTTTTCACCCTCTTTTAACGGATAGGCATCTCCCTCTTTATTCAACGGCAACCGTCTGCCTTCTGCCGTTTCTATACCAATGGCAATCCCAGCGGCTTGGCTTCCCGCACTTAATGCTAATAAGCCCGGCAATTGCGTATTTTCTATGCCGCTAAATGTCAGTTTGAACGATTTGCCCACACTCATGTCGCAACCAGATAATCTGAGCAGAAAAGGTTCGCTATGGGTCCTGCCATGCAGATACAAATATTTTTCAGAAATTGTTGCAAAATCGAGCTGGATATCTTCATCACCCGGTTTAATCGTGCAAGGTTCTTTAACCAATGCACCGTGAAAACGCATATTATCCGCAGCCTGTACCCCTTGATGGCCATAAACCGTGGCAGCAATAACCATAAGACCCACCCGCAACACGAATAATTTTAAATATTTCATTGAGTTTCCTTTCACTGGTATTCCGCCAGCAATGTCGCCATCACTTCAAACGCCCCTTCCGGCAACGTGCTTCCTGGTTTTTTCACCGGCACCGCTTGTATTACCGGCTGTTTCTGTGATGTCACCGGAATACGCTCATTAAGGGTGAATGCTTTACCATCCAACGTCAGACGAATGCCTAAATCGGTAATATTGGTTTGCAACGCGGCGGCATCAAATGAGGTTGACGGGCCAATCACTGTCAATCCTAAACTCCAACCTGAGATATTAGGCGCACAGACCAACTGATAATTCACGGGCTGGGTATAATTCACTCCATCCACCTGATGGATGCCAACATTGTGACCAAAATAGACATCAATCATATTGCCGTCATCAATAACGCAAGGAGGCGCTTCAAGCAGTGTGCCGTGAAACCACATATTATCGGCTGCCTGTCCCGGCATCACATTGATGAAACCTAAACAAACCGCCCAGAAAACACGATAGATCAGAGGATTCATTGCATGTCTCCCGTTCACTGGTATTCAACCATCATGGTCGCACCCGCGCCAAAGTCGCCGCCTTTCAATACCGTAGCCATATCTTTTACCGGCACCGCATATAATTCAGGAAAATCAGGATAGTTAAATTTCATCCAGTCATTGACGGGCAATTTTCGTCCGTTATGAATAACAGCGATACCAAGCCCAGTGTGATTGGTTTGCAACACCGCCGGATCAAAACTGGCGGTGTTGCCCGAGATCATCATTTTCATGGCATTAGCCGGCATTTTTTCACATTTCATGCTGTATTTGACCGGTTGCATATAATGAACCCCGTCAATCCGGGTAATCATCACATCGCCAAAATCTACATCGATAGTATTACCATTATTAATCACACAAGGCGGAGGTGCGATAACCACGCCGTAAATATTGACCGGTGTTTTACCCGAAAAATTACCGGCAGGTCTTGCGGCTATATTTCCCCTTGTTGTCAGTAAATCAGCCTGAGCACTCACACTCAATAAACAGCCAATCAGTAATACGCTCCATTTTCTTTGCCTGCGATACCGTTTCTTTATTCGCAGAGAACACCAAGAAAGAGAACACCGAGAATTAGTCATAATTCACCCTGAAATCCACCACCGCGCGATATTGCCCAATCCCTAGCGCTCTCGGCGTCCGTACTGGCGTCACGTAATATTCCAAGCTGTCCTGTCCCGCAGCCACAAAACGTGGGCGTCCCCGCTCTCCCAACCGGATATCATTGTTAGCGGTATCTGTTATCTGTAACCCCAATCCGCTGATACCGCTCACCCGCACCAGATGTGGATAATCGCGATCCGCCGGTGCCACAAAACTGACCGTCACCACCGGCTGTAAATGGTTCCACGTCAGATTGCTGGTCCGCATATCATGTACGGCTCCTTTGGTTCGCAGACAGTCACGAAACTTCAATGTGAACGGTATCGGTGTCCCTTTATCACCTGACCGACGTAAATCACTGTTTGGTGTTACCCCCAAATTCACCTCCTGCCATGCAGAGGTCATGTCCAGTCGACAAGCCGCCTCAGTCAGCCCACCAAACACATGCAGTTCGCCGTGCAAGCCTTCAATATCGGCAGCTCGCTTTTCCACCGCCTGACTCTCTATCACTGGTATCAGCCAGATCGCCAGTGTCAATCCGTAGCCTATCCGCTTGATGTTCATCGTCGTTCCTCCCGGCTTCGCCCGTCACGACGAACGTTGAGCTACCTGACAATGGTTGCCTGAACAACTAAAAATCAATTGCGGCCGGCCGCCATAATCATTGACATATGTCAGCACCGGCGCACTGCCTAATGCCCCGGCACTCCCACTCAGCACCACATTACTTTTGGGCGCGATCATCAATGGCTTAAAGTCCACCACCGTTTTACCCTTAAGCTGGCTTGCTGCATCCACCACGGTGATGTAATAGGGTGTCGGGTTGTTCACCTGATATCGGTCCCCCTGACGCGTCAAAGTCATCTTCTCTTGCCACGGATTATCCAAATCGGTACGGCTGGCAAAAATGGCTTTCGGACGATAGAACAGCTTGATCCGGGTTTGTAGCGCAATCTGCAAGGTATTCGGTTTCTTGCTGCGTGGTGGAATTTCACGCAAATTAAAATAGAACAAGCTTTCCCGATCTTGGGGTAACTGTGCAATTGTTGGCAGTGACTGAATTTTCACCTGGCTCTTAGCGCCCGGTTCCACCCGCTGCACCGGTGGTGTCACCACTAACGGACCATTGATTTTGTTACCCTGCTCATCTTCTATCCATCCCTGCGCCAGATACGGCAACTCTTTGTTCTGGTTGCTGATATCCATACTGGTGGATTTGTCCCCACCGTTAAACACAATCCGGGTACGATCCAGCGCAATCGCCGCCATTGCCTCACTGATCACCGACAGACTTAGGATAGCGATCGTGACTACATTGATTGTTTTCTTCAATTTCATATTCAATGACTCATTCTTAGAATAAAACTATTTATTACCGTCGATTGACTGGCAGAGCAGTAATAACGAAGCCATCTCTTCGACTTTTGGTAATTGATGTGGCAGCTCAATCACACACTGCAACTCCCCATCCCAACGCACATCCAGTTTCTCTGCCGGATTGATCCCGCTTAGATAGACATTCCCACCATCACTGACGATACCGATCTCCCGTTGATCCTTATTCAGCACCGTTGCCCCAAACGGCGGCGAGCTACCATCCGACAAGCGGATCATACCCATCGCTTTTTCACCGGATATCACTTGGAATTTACGATAACCAATCGCCCCTTCCGTCAGTGTTGCTTGTTGTACCGACCGGATTGCCTCCACATTGTCCGGCAGTTTGTTCAAATCAATACTCGCACTGTTGCGGTAATAGTTGTTTACATCAGAGATCACCGCCTTACCGAACATATTGGTATGGGTAATCGCGCCGAAGCCTTTCACCGGTACGCCACCGACACCATCGGTATCCACCATCAAACGGGTGGTCCCGGGCATATTAATGCGATGCAGTGCCGCGCCTTTCGGCGTCACGGTCATCCCCCCCTGAATAGAAAGCGCTCCCGTGGTATAACGTCCATCCTGATAACTCGCACTGGTCGTCAGTTGAGCGCGATCGCCGTAATGGGTTAAATAACCGTTAGCCGCGGCCTTGCCGTCAATACTGGAACCAACCGCTAAACGATAGTTACTGTTTTCATTAATCCGGTCGTAATAACCTACCGTGTGGGAATTACCTTCCCGGTTGGCCATTGCGTTATAACTGATCGTTCCTGAATTACCCCACGGCAGGGATAATGTCATATACATCCCGTCGTCATTTTTACCTTCATATTTATTACGGTAAGCAGACAGATTCAGGTTAATGTTCTTATAACTGCCAATATCAAAATAACGTGATATCGATAAGTTATAGCGATCGTTATTCGAACGGTTCCAATAAGTCTGGTGGCTGTAATTCAAGTAGATACTGGTACCAATATGTGTGAACTGCTTATTCAACATAATGGTGTAAAGTTCTTTATTACTCTCCGCATCACCATCGTGATAACGGCGATCCAGATACTGGCTCATACTCATAAAGTCACGTTCCGAGAAACGGTAACCGGCAAAAGTCACCTGGCTGTCATACTCCTCAAAACGCTTGGAATAACTGAGACGATAAGAGCCACCAGTCAATGTTTGGTCCTCATCCGGTAAATGGGCGCGGGATTCAGTGACATCAAAGGAAAGTGCGCCAAAGACCATCAGATCACGCCCAATCCCCAATGACAACGCGTTATAATTCCCGGCCCCCAATATCCCACCGTACAGCGACCAACCATTGTTTATTCCCCAAGAAAACTCACCAAGACCAAAGCCCGATCCCTCACTGTGATGTTTCCAGTTAGTCGGCTTACCCGCGGCCAGTTTGTACTGTACCCGGCCCGGACGGGTTAAATAGGGAATATTCGCGGTATCGATCTGAAACTCCTGTAAACCGCCATCCTGCTCCTCTACCCGCACATCCAGTTTGCCGCTCACTGCATCATTGATGTCCTGAATACGGAATGGACCTGGCGCAACTTGGGTCTCATACAACACCCGTCCCTGCTGACGAATCGTCACTCTGGCATTGGTTTTCGCTACCCCCGTCACCTCTGGCGCATAGCCTCGCAGGTTCGGCGGCAACATATTGTCATCTGTCACCAGACTCAAACCGGTAAAACGGAAGCTGTCAAAGATATCTGAATTAAGGTAATCCTCACCCAACGTTAGCTTAGCCTGCCAATGTGGTATTGCCCGGTACAAGTAATAACGGCTCCAATCCCAGTTTTTCTCTGTGCTCCCTGCCCGCCCCGTGACGTGGTTATACTGTGATTGCCAGTCTGCCCGTAGCCGCCACGCCCCCAAATTTATCCCGGTCGTACCATTAGCACTGACATTCTGATTTTCACTTCCCTTTGCCGGCTTAGCGATCTGAGCATTGACGTTATAATCAAACATCATTCCGAAAATCCCCTCATCCCAACGTGACGGCGGGTCCCAGTCTGGTGAGTTATATTCGAGATAAGCCTGAGGCATACTCAGGTATAGCGTGTCACTGCTCAGATCACCGCGCGCTGTCATGCCAGGCAGCGTTTTAATCTCCAGACACTGATTATTGTTCCACCAGGTCATCTTTGATTCCCATTCCGCCCGCAGCCCCAACTGCTTCACCAGCTCAGGCGACAAACACGCCACACTCCCCTTCGGATCATCCGGTGGTACCATAAAAGTCACCGGCATCTCCGGCAGCTCGCTGTTATTCAGACGTACCGCCATCTGATAATCCCCCGGCATGATATAACCGGCGCGGGAAAATTCTTTTAAATCAATCCGAGCCCGATCCTGAACATCCAACACATCCGTATTAAATTCAATTTCCTCTTCCGCATACACCGCATGAGTACCCATTAAAGCAAGCAATACCAAAACAATAAGAAGTTTCAGGACACACCGAACCGAGACCACCCTGTCATATTCAGTGGTCAAACCCAAAAACAAAGCCATAACATTCCCAGATCGATGATTAGTGATAATCCAGCCTGAACCGAACCGTGGTTCGATACTGCCCCGCTTGCAATAACTGGTGATTACTCACTAATCGCATTGCGTAATTAAGGGTCATCTGCCCTGCCTGTAACCCCTCCACCGGTAGAGGAGTTCCCGGATATGCCTGATTGCCGTACATGTCTGTAATTTGTAATGCCACTCCTTGAGCCACACCCGATAACCGGAAATTGTTCCCATCCGGTATGCCATCAAACATCACCTGAAAGTGACGCCAATCGGGTTTACCCAAAGTGGCAGAAGTCAGTACACAGTTAATCAAACGGATAGAAAAAGGACGCACGGGTCCCTGTCCATCATGTATCATCCGGCTTACCGGGATCATGGCTAACTCAATCGTCTGGTCACGACTACCTGCGTCAATCGCACAGGCCGTATCAATGATGGTGCCTTGCATGCTAACGCGACCATATCCTTGCGTTCCTTGTGGAACAGCCGTTTCAGCTTCAATAACACAGGAAAACATTAACAGGCAGGGCACTACAACAACGGCAGCATATCGGCTCATGACTTCTCTCCAGCTAAACTTATCCAAAACTTTTGATTAGGAAACGCCCGCCTCCTTGTCAGCGTTTCCGTGCATGAAAAGACTTATTGGTAAGTCAGCTGGAAGTTGGCAATGCCGGTGAAATTACCCGGAACAACGGCATCAGGTGAAGTATCACCTTGAAGATAGGCAGCAAAATGCAGATCATTATCACCATCATGCAGAGCGACAGCTGGTGAAGGGGTACCTAGTTTGATTTTGTTACCGCCCGCATCAGTGATCGCAATACCCGCACCTTTAGCAACGCCTTCGATACCTAGCAAACCATCACCGCCGACGATGCTAGATTTAGCCCCAACAAACGTCGTGGTGACTGTACTTATCGTTTCAGTCGTACAGTTATCTAAAGAAATTTTGAAGGGCGTGGAAGAAGAGCGGCCACCGTTTTGCAAAGATGCGCTAGAAATAGAGCCCAGTGGAACTACCTGATCAACCGTTTCTGGGGTGATAGAACAAGGTGCATCAGTAATAGACCCGGTAAAAGTCACCGTTCCGTGACCTTGGCTAGGATTCGCTGCATTTACCGAACCCGCAGCCAAAGCCACACCTAACCCCAGGGCCATAACCAATTTATTCAATCTCATGTGAACTAATTCCTTGAATTTAAGGATAAAATACCCATAACCATAAAAAAATAACCGTGCAGGATTCCAGCTCCATACACCTGATATTCAGCGCAAAATAGTTTAAAAATCTCGGATTAATATTTTCTAAACCAAACAAAATGCACCAAACTGTTTTTTTCAGTCAAAAACACTAAGAGTGCATAATATTTCGGAGTTAACATTCTAAAAAAGACATTAATTTGAATTTATAATCTAATTAATCAATTAGTATTTGATTGAATTCAGATGAACCCACTAATTTTTTACAATAATTTGATGGCAAAATATGAAAAATAGTAAAAAATAATGAAAAAAATCCATATATTATAAATAGTTAAATATTAGTAATTTGGCATTACACAAAATTTGACTTAGTCGGTCGTTTTATAGGAACATATTTACAGTTTGGTGCATTCTGTTTAGTTTCTTTTTATTGTTAAATAATTTTCAAATATATAATTACAAAGCTTACAAGCTGATATTTTCTATTAAAAAAGGGCTATTTATAACTATCTAAAAACGGTATTTATAAATTTTTGCCAAAATAAATAGCGTTATCAGCCAATAATTTTATAAAAGTTCTATTAATTGATATATTCCGGTAGATTAATATTATTTTTCTACCTATAACTATCCGCCCCAATTGCACAGGAATTATTTTCATGAAGAAACGTAAGTTTTTAACCCGATATGAAATTAATGCGATTTTAGAAAAAGCGCGTCAAGGATGTCATGCTGAGCGAGATTATTGCATGCTACTAATGTGTTTCATCCATGGATTTAGAGTGAGCGAGTTATGCAATCTCACGTTATCCGATCTTGATCTTAACTCAGAACTTATTCATGTCAGACGATTAAAAGGGGGATTATCAACAACACACCCACTAATACCAGAAGAAATTAAAGCTTTAAATCAATGGCTTAATATTAGAAAGAGTTGGCGAGAATCAGATTCAGAGTGGGTCTTTTTATCACAAAAATCAGGGGCTATTTCACGCCAGCAAGTTTATGGTTTATTAAAGCGTTATGGCAAACAAGCATTAGTCAATATTTCACCTCATCCACATATGCTAAGACATGCCTGCGGTTATGCTCTCGCTGATTTAGGAAGAGATACACGCCTTATTCAAGATTATCTTGGCCATCGAAATATATCCCATACTGTTATTTACACCGCAAGCAATGTAAAACGATTTTTCAAAATATGGGAGGCTCCTGCAAAAGGACTCGATTAATTTCAATATCTATTTTCTATGTAAGACATGTAGTATGAGAAACTATTTCTCTCGGAAACAAAAAAATCATCCAATCATCCAATCGTCCGATTATAAAAATCCTTATCCATATACTGATGAGGGTTTTTATACGAAAAAATAATTATTCACATCATAAGATACTACCTATTATTTCTTATAATTACTTTTAAATTAAATTCAATAGAAATAAATAGCTTGCATTTACAAATAAAAATATATTTTTAATGGATATTTTTGGAGCAATAACCCATCATAAGCAGCACAATAAGATGAACAATCCCATTGAAAATAAAAATGAAAATAACAAGGCACCGATAACACAAGACAAAACAGTACATATCATCGGTTTTTGCTAAAGTATGAGCGATTGCAAGAGGAATTTCCTCAAAGAATATACCCTATGGATTTCAAGATGCATCGCGACGGCAAGGGAACGAATCCCCGGGAGCATAGATAACGATGTGACCGGGGTGAGTGAGTGCAGCCAACAAAGAGGCAACTTGAAAGATGACGGGTATAATATATATTTATTAAAATTGAACAATAATATTGTAATTGAAAAATCGCTAAATATATAAATAAACTTTAGCTGATATCCAAGACTTAAATCGGCCTGCATAATAAAACCAAACAAGCATATAAAAGTAAAATTTTCTTGGATTTTTTTACCGCACTTATTTCCTTAATCCATGCGATAAAATACTAACAATTCATAATACTTTCTTATTAATCTGAATGGTTTTACAATAAAAACATCTGTATATCATCATGATATAACTTCAAGCAATATCATTCAGATGGCTACACTGAATCAATTGAACCAATGCATAAACAAACTCCTCACCAATTTTGGTTAAGGATTGCCTGAATTAGGACAGTGATTAATCTTCAATATTTGATTAACGGTATGTAAATAATATGCGTTTTTTATGTTAATAACAAAGGCTCTGAATATATCGATCCCCCTCACGATCTTAAACTATACTTATAGTAGATACAGTTCATGCACAAAGAGATTGCCTCCAAACAGAATTCAGTAGAGAGCAAGCTGGTTAGGCCAGATTATCTGTTGTAAAAGCTATTATGGATATTAGCCACTAGAATTGATGAGATGACCAAAGATTTTCGTATAGCAGCTAAACATATCTGGTATTCCGACAATACTAACCAGAAAAATTCAACAAAATATTGACAATAGATAGCACACATGGAAAGAATCATCTCGAAACCATTAGGAGATTAGTGATGAATGAAAAATTCTATCAATTAAAAATAACACTTACAGACTCAAAACCCGCTATTTGGCGACGATTTGTTGTTCCTGCTTCTATCTCATTCGACAGATTGCACGATGTGATACAGATCGTGATGGGATGGCAGGATAGTCATCTACATGAATTTCGTATTGGCAAACTACGACTAACGGAAATGCCAGAAAGCCCGTCTGATAGTAAGGAAGAAGATTTATATCGCCTAATTGATCTGATTAAACAAAAAGGGCGATCTTTTACTTATCTCTATGATTTTGGCGATGGTTGGGAACACGAAATTATTTTAGAAAACAGTCAATATCCTGCAAATGACCTCCCGCTTCCTTTTTATTGTCTGGATGGCGCCCGCGCTTGCCCCTTTGAGGATACCGGCGGGATTGATGGTTATGAAAATTTAATAGCAATACTGAATGATCCTGACCATGAGGAATATACAGAAATGCGACAATGGATAAGTGAATTACTTGAGTTAGATGAAGATGAAGATTTCGACTTCGAACAATTTCCCATTAGCAATATTAATGCTTTTCTAGCGCTCTATTATCGCTGGTCACGAGATCGTTATCATCTCTTGTGGGATTGGGAATGAATTTAACCATGGGATAAATCTATCATCATTGGGAAAAATTTCAGGTGAGTCATCTATGACGAACATCGAGGCTTGATTTGAATTAATTTTTCCCATGGAAATTAGAAGATACTTAACTCGGTATCGAGTGCAGTTTCTGCGGGTGTTTTCAGATTAGCCCTATTAAGCTACACTGGTATTTAATACCATTATCATCACTCATCTTATATTAAACAAAGTAACTATCACATTAGGTATTACTATTGCCGACCATTCTTATTAATTAACAGGAAATACAAACCGTATGTAAAACCGAGAAATTATTAAAACAACGATTAAATAGACAATGCCATTAATCATCATAAGAGATTGTAATAAAAATATTTTTTAATTAAAGATTAATACTGTGAATTCGAAATGGCTTGATATATCTTTGATTCCATATCGAGTTTATAACACTTTCTTACAAATTTATATTTTTGTAAATTTGAAAAAAAATCTTGCTATCTGATGAATGTTTAATTATTAATTAATCTCCATCATATGAACTGTATTTAAAAAATTTTACCCCCCTGTTCCCCTTATTCTTGGGGATTAACTGATTGGGATTGATTTCTGTCTTCCTATCATTCAACTCGCCATTATTCACGCGATAATCACTGCTTTTATCGGTGATGATGGAATTTTTACTACGTTATTCCTTTGACAAAAGAATTAATTATCTCAACGTCTGGACAAAATATGACGCTAAAAAATGTAATACGACAAGGTGACAGAACCTCTCACGGCGGCTCTGTCTTAGCCGGTGATGACAATTTTAAGGTTCTGGGTAAAGGCATGGCACGGATTAACGATCCCGTGTCGTGTCCAAAGTGTGGCGGGCATCAAACCATTGCTGAGGGAACGCCAACCGCAGTCGGAACCAATAAACAAAAACTGGCTCTGGCAGGTATGAAAACCTCCTGTGGCGCTACGCTGATCGCCTCACAAACGTCTTTCCAGATAAAAACCTTATAGGACAATGTGTTATGAATAAAAAAGAGTCTCTATTCCTACAAGAATTGCAATATATACGGCAATTGGCGCAGGAAGTCGCAAAAGAAAATCCGCACCTGGCAGATTTTTTATCCGAAGGTGCCGGTGATCCGGATATTGAGCGAGTGATGCAAGCCTTTGCGCTGTTAGCTGCCCGTCTTCGCGAAAAGATTGAGGATGAGTTTCCCGAACTCACATCAGGGATGCTGGCTCATATTTGGCCATATGCCATGTGCCCGCTCCCTCCCACGAGCATCGTTCAATTTTCACCCAAAGGGATTCATCACCTGAGCGCGATGACGCTACCAGAAGGGGCACCGGTTTTTGCCGGTGAAGGAGAAGAGGAAGTCAGTTTTGAAACCTGCTGCCCTCTGCATATCGAACCACTAGCGGTGATTGACCGGCAACTGAACGCAACCCCAGAGTACAGTGAGATAACACTAACACTGCAATGTTCGGAGAATACCTCAGAGTGGCGCAGCCAACCGCTAGATTTCTTTCTGGGCAGCGATCGTCTGCAAGCCGCTGAATTAGCCTTATGGCTTGACTTTCATCTGCGTGATGTCTTGTTGCGAACACAAGACGAAACCATCACGCTTGATAGCAGTTACCCAATCCCGGCATTGTGGGGAACCGCAAGGCAGGTTGCCATCCTGCCGGCGATGAAAACCACGCCATACTCTATCTTGCAACTGATGACTGAGTACTATTACCTGCCCCATGTACATGATTTTGTGACAATTGATATCAAGAAAGGTCGTCGATTGGTGGAGTTGAACGCAGATCGGACATTCGAGCTGATTTTTCGGTTTGATGGTCATCTGATGCTAAACGATATTTCCCAAACCTTTCTGTTGGACTGTGTGCCGGTAAGACATCTGGAGCCGATGAGTGCGAAGATCTCGGTAAACAGTGAAGCCAACCATTATCAAATCCCATTGGATTCGACTAAGCAACTGTTCAAGCTGAACCACCTTTACACATCAACTGAACCAGAGCAGGAACGTGGGCAACCATACCGCTATCTGCCGATTGAGCAATTCTCCCCAACCGCTCATTTTCTGCCGGATGCTGAGCTTCTTTATTATTATCAGCTTAGGACCGAACGCGATATGTCGCAGCGAACCCTGCAACATCTGCACTTCTTTGACTGTCATGGTAAACCCGCAGATAACCTGCCGCCACAATCCATTTTTTGTCAATTTACCGGTTATCAGACACGGGCCTCTAGCTTGGGTATCGGGGAGATTAATCTACCGGGAGAATATGCCTCGGGGCTGAAAGTGAGCAATATCACCCCAGTTTCTTCTGCTTGCCACTCAACAATGACGGAGGATCAGATAGGTCGATCGGCCTGGTCAATCATCTCTTTCTTTTCCGTATCACCCTGGATGGCTTTTCAAACCCACTCGTTAAAAGAGCTGATCAAACTATTCGATTTCTCCCCCGATCAGTCATTAAGCAAACGTATCCAGGAACATATCGACGGTATCGTTCAACTGGATAACATCCCAACAGACCGTCTGGATAAAGGAGTTCCAGTGCGGGGCCATCAACTGGTCCTGACATTGAACCCGGATTGTTACGCCAATCAGGGGGAGATGCATCAGTTCAGTCTGGTGGTGTCACGCCTGATGACGCTTTTCATCAGCATGCACACTTTTGTGATGATGAAGGTTATTGATGGTCAGACGGGAAAAGTCCTGTGGAATTTTCAACACATGATGTTCGGGTTACGTCCTGATATGTAATGTTAATCGTAAGGAAATAGTATCAATGAGCAAATTAAGCCCACTCGATTGTCTTGACTGTAAAAACATACTGAAAAACTGGATAGAATTTCAGTTGGTAGATGAACAGGGGAAACCCTTGGTCAATATGCCTTATCGTTTGAAAATCCGTGGAAATCCTCTGCTAGGACGTAAAGGGGTTACCGATGGCAATGGATTGCTAAGGGAAGAAGATATGCCGTCCCATCCGGTAACCTTGTATATCGGCGCCCAACCGCTGGCCGATGAGATGGAACAGCGCCCGTTGCGGGAAAAACGGGGAGAGGCATTTTCAGTGGTGAAGCCAAAAGCAGAAGCCGAAGGCTATCAATATCGCTATGTGACTATCGGGCAGATTAGTGATGGATTGCCGGTGATTCAAGGGTGGGACCCCAAAGATATCCCACCTCCCTATCATTTCCCAGACCCGGAACCAAAAGGCTATCAGGTCCATCCTGTGAATCAGAGGTATGTTCTGGAAGTATGCCCGTTTCGGGCCTGGGTTTTGCTGCTACATCATCAAAAAGAGTATTCCATTGTGAATGCTTATAACCAGTGTTTGATGAGTGTGCTGGCCTACTCAGATGAAGATGTTAATGTAGCAGGTTCTGTTAAACACTTTTTTAACCGGCAAATGGTGGATGTTTCAAAACTGCCCTATAAAGTGGAGACATTATCAGCAACGCCTGTAGTTTACGATGTACCGTTTAGTGAACGTTACATTCAGGTGGAATTTATTGACTCATCAAATATTGACTGGATAGGAGGTGATACCCAACTGTTTTATGTAGCAAGTAAAAACGATGTGATTGTCAGTTGGCGAGGGACAGCCAGCAAGGAGGATATCCTGACAGATGCTAAGTACCAACCTTTGGGGTTAGATTGCGATAAAAAAGCACTGTGCAATGAGTTTATTCACAATGGCAAAGTGCATAAAGGATTTTGGGAGGCATTTAATCTAGTTAGCAAGTTAAGAGTTCCCAGTGATACGGATCAAGAAGTATTCACCGATATTACTAAGTTGGTTAAGAATAAAAGATTATTTGTCTGTGGTCACAGTCTAGGAGGTGCACTAGCATTACTACACTGCGCACAACTAAAAGAACACAATCCATGTTTTTACAGCTATGGAATGCCTAGAGTGCTAACTGTCAGTGCGGTACGAGAACTAGCTGATATCACCCATTATCGCCATGTGAATGAAGATGACCCGATCCCTTCCTTACCGCCGGAAAAAAATCTGGATAACTGGCTATATGATTGTTGGGGGCCGCTCGGCTATTTATTTAGTCCTGTTGAATTGCTGGACTTTACCAAAAGTGGTGAGGTTTTCCTGCATCACGGAAAAATAGTGCATTTTTGTAAAATCAATCTGGTTATTGAATGGCTGGAAGAACGTAATCCAAGCAATCATATACGGCTCAGAACTACCTTACCCACCAAAACAAAATTGTATTTAATTCCGTCGTTAAACCGTGAAACGGAACATAATCTAAAGAATGCGAGTGAGATTCAGAAAGGATTTTTTAAGCAAATAAGTGATGCGGATAAAGCCAAATGGTTTCCGTTGAATGAGAATCCGACCGAAAAAGATGCCTTAGGTTTCCCTGATCACCGTTCAAGAAAATATGCCTGCTACATTGGTGCACGACTGGCAGAACTGGTTGCACCAGGTAAATACCATTTTTTCCGAGATCAGGAGCAGCTATTTGAAAAAACGCTGAATGAGAGGCCCGATATTGTTGCAGATATTCGGCAACGCGATGCTTTATTTTTACAGATGGACCATCACTTAAAGCAAGCATTGATTTGCACTCAACAGGATCAACAAGGACCGTTAGCCTTAACACGCTATATAGATAACGCTATAGGAATTGAGGAACAGTTACCATGATAAATCTCAAGCAATACTTATCTGTCTTATCAGTGATTTTAATATCGGGCTGTGCTAACCCTAATGAGCCGCTTTCTCCGCCCAAAGAGAATCAGTGGATCACCGTGGAAGGAGTAGCACCCAAATATACCGAACCACATGTGTCTGCTGTGTATATATCAAAAGATTGCCTTAAATATCGTCTGGATTCCAATATGTCGCCTTTTAAGGTACCGACTTATAACGGATTACGTTTGGAAGATGTAAAGGCTGATCCGCAAACCGGTTACTTTCAGGCGAAATTACCTTTTAATGGCGGCGGCCGATGTAAGTGGAAGATTGATCGGGCCTTTGTGTCGGTGAGTTATACCGATGTCCACCATCTGGTGAAAGATGCTATTCCATATTCGGCAACCGGCTTAATCGCATTTATCAATGATGCAGTCCAGACGAATATTAGCGAAATGCCCGCATCGAATACGATTGATTTTAGCCCGGTTATTTACCCTGTTTTAGAAATAGTTGAAGGATTTCCTAAAAGCGTATATTTACAAGGTGAAGTTTTAAAAATGCGCCCTTTTCGACTCAGGTTAACTCCAGGAGCTAAATGGAAAATTATCTTTAAGCCTAAACTGGATGAAACAAAAATGGCGAAGGTCACTGTGACTAACGGGAAAGGTGAATGGGTTGAATACTCTAACGGCAAGATTGATAAGGGTACTCAATTAGTCGATTTTCGGTTCATGTACATGAATATGAAATAACGCTGTAGGAATTGAGGAAAACTTACCATGATAAATATTAAAAAATACTTATCGATCTTATCAGTAATTTTAATATCGGGCTGTGCTGATCCAAATGAGCCGCTTTCTCCGCCCAAAGAGAATCAGTGGATCACAGTAGAAGGGGTAGTACCAAAATATACCGAACCATATGTGTCCGCTGTGTATATATCAAAAGACTGCCTTGAATATCAGCTACATGCTGACATGTCACCTTATAAGGTGCCAACCTATAATGGGCTTCGTCTGAAAGTAAAGGCCGATCCACAAACCGGTTATTTTCAGACGAAATTACCTTTTAATGGCGGCGGCCGGTGTAAGTGGAAGATTGATCGAGCTTTTGTGTCTGTGCGCTATACTGACGTCAGACACCTGATGAAAGATGTTGTTAATAAGGGAGGCAATGGAACAGGTTTAACCGCTTTTATCAACGATGCAACCCAAACAAGTCTCAGCAAAACTGCGGTATTGAATACCCTAGATTTTAGACCGGTTATTTACCCTATTCTGGAAATAGTGGAAGGGTTTCCGAAACGCTTATTTTTACGAGGTGAAGTAGGTACGCGTTTCTTCCAATTAAAATTGACTCCGGGAGCTGAATGGAAAATTATCTTTAAGCCTAAACTGGATGAAACCAAAATACCAAAAATCACCATTACTAATGGAAAAGGCGAGTGGGTTGAATATCCTGACGGGCGAATTGACCTTCATCGCCAAACGATAGACTACTGGAAAATAAAATAACACCACCAAGGCCATATTATTAATTTACCTAAACACCAACATCAGAAATAAGGAGTCCATTATGAACGATGGATTACACTTTCTTTGCCATATTATCGATTTGCCGGAGAAAACTTTTGCGGTCGCTGAATTTTCTCTACAGGAGGAATTATCCGAATTATTTACCCTATCTTTAACGCTGGTCAGTAAACGGGCCGATATTGATCTGGAGTCACTGTTATTACAGTCTGTGAAATTCCGGGTGGTTTTCAACGACGTTGAACAACGTCAGGTTAGCGGCATTATCTCACAAGCTATACGGGGGGATACGCATGCGCATCGCACCATTTATTACCTTACCGTCCAGCCCGCTCTCTGGCGGATGAATTTGAATCAGGACAGCCGGATTTATCATCGGCAAAGCGTGCCGGAAATTCTCACCAGTTTGCTGAAAAAACATTGCATCCTGTTCGATTGCCAACTGGATGAGTTTCATTACACACGGGAGTATGTGACGCAAAAACGGGAGTCCGATTATGCCTTTTTTACCCGGTTAGTTGCCGAAGAAGGACTGAATTTCTGGTTTGAAGACGACAAGCTGTTTTTCAGTGACAGCCATTTAGGGATGACAGCCAACTTACCGCTGATCTACAACCCGCAGAGAGAGACGGCCACTGAAATGAATGTGATGAATCAGGTGCGTCTGGGCGTCTCCATGACCCCGGCGCGGGTCATTTATAAGGACTACAATCCCCAAAATCCCGATTACCGCCTGACACACCGGGCCAATATCGATCCCCGTGTGGAAGGGCAGAAAACCCTGTTTGAGCTTTTTGAAAGCTACGGCCGTTTTCAGAAAGACGCGGAGGCGAAACCGTTTGTCCAGCGTCGTCATCAGGCCGTCGAGAATCAACGTCAGGCCGGTAGCGGGCAAAGTAACTGTTTTAAACTGATGCCGGGTAAAATCTTTGACCTCAGCGAACACCCGGTTGATGCCATGAATACCCGCTGGCAAATCGTCACTATCCATCATCACGGCAAGTGTCCGCAGGCACTGCAAGAAGAGAGTGGAGAGTCAGGATCTTATCTGCATAACGAATTCAGTTTTATGTCGGGCTATAACGACTGGCGAGCGCTATATCGCTACAAGCCGCTGGCGGATGGTGATGAAGTGGCAACCGTGGTCGGCCCGGAAGGGGAAGAGATTTATGTCAATGAAGAAGGGTGTATCCGCATTCATTTTCACTGGGATCGGTATGATAAAGCCAATGAAAATGCCGCCTGTTGGGTACGGTTCGCACAGGGTTGGAATGGCAGCGGTTACGGTTTTATGGCTATCCCCCGTATCGGTCAGGAGGTGATTGTTTCTTATCTGAACGGCGATATTGATCGTCCGATTGTCACCGGTTGCACCTACAACGGTTCAAACCGGCCGCCGTTAAATTTACCCGTTGAAAAGACCCGCACCACCTTTAAAACCCGGACTCACAAAGGAGAAGGCTTTAATGAATTGCGCTTTGAAGATGAGAAAGACCGGCAGGAGATTTACCTGCACGGGCAAAAAGATCTGACTGCTCATATTCAGCACGATGCTTACTGGCATATTAAACACGACCATAAACAGCGAATCGATAATAACCGCTATAGCGAAATTTCAGTGGATGATCATCAACATATCAAGGGATCGGGGAAATACAGCACCGATGGAGATGTTTCACACCGTATCTCAGGCAGTCAGTATTTACAGACCGGGGATGCATTGGTGGCTGAAAGCGGTCAGGAAACACACCTGAAAAGCAGCGGTAAGATAGTATTGGAAGCAGCGTCGGAAATTACTTTAAAAGTCGGCAGTCATTTTATACGGATAACCCCCGGCGGTATTCTAACTTCCCCGAATTTATCAGTCGGGCAAGGTTCTGCCGGTACTGGCCGTGGGTTGTCTCTGCAACTGCCGGAAGGAGTTGCGCCTCTGCCGGGGGTTAAATTCCCTGCCAAACCGCTTTGTGCTGTGCTGGCTCAACAGGAAGCAAATTGGGTTATTAATAATCCGGAGGATGAATGAACAAGTCAATAAATTGGCAACAGTGGCTGAGTATCCCTATGAGTATCCCTAACAAACCATCGGTTTTCTTTATGCTCAATTCACTCGCGGAACCTAACCCGGCGGCGCTCTTTTATACCAACGATTGGGTAGAACAGGCTTTCCCGCTATACAGCAATACACCGTTGGATCACATGCTGGCGCAAAGTCCCTGGCTAGTTCAGCCCAAGTCAGGCTGTCTGTCAACGATAGCTCATCTGCTTGATAGTCATACTCTGAGTGATAACAGTTGGGGTTGGGCTTACCGCAGTGATCAATCATGGATACAGCAGCTTAATCATTGGCGTTCACGCCAGCAAGTGATTTTACAAGAAAAACCGGTGATTTTTCGCAGTATGGACCCGCGTATCCTCAGTCAGTTATTACCGGCAATGATCGTCAGCGATTGGTCAGCATTTTTGACACCGGTAAGTGAGCTGATGATCGATATGCCCGAACCACAGATTTATTATCGGCCTGAAAATTGTGGTCAAGGAGGCAGTGAATTGCCCTTTACCTTGGGCAGTCATTTATTGCATGCCTGGCACCATTCCGATTACGCACTGCAAGGGATGGCATTTGCGATCAATGATAATTGCTGGGAAAACCACGGTAAATTGGCTGAAAAACTAGATAAGCCAGAGGGACAATTAGTGGAACAAATTATCAATTGGTTAAAATACCGTTTAGCAAACGGGGATAATATAAGCAAGCTTACCTATGTAGATTATTTACAAACATTGACTGACGACTCCCCATCCCAAAAGTTTATTGAAAGCTGAGAAAGAAACAGCAATACAATCAATAACACAATCATCATATCCCCGTAAAAACGGGGAGCAAATTGTAACAACTGGTGATAGTTCTGTTATTTAGCGGTTTATCCCCGTCAGTATAGGGAACACCAATCGCATCGCGTAATTAAGCGATCAGCCCTGCCTGTAAGTCCCCACCGGATCAAAATCAAGCCAGATTAAATCACCGCAATCCGGAACAAAACGAGAAACCATCAGAGCAATTCTTTACCAACTGGCGAGCCAAAATTTACCTTTTCGTGAACGTTTTCTGGTGTGATACCGGTTAACAGTGCATCAAGAGAGTATTCTTTCGCTTTTACCGGAATAATGACAATGCGACCATCTTCGACTGCAATATCAACTGTATCATCAACGTTCAGGGATGCCGCTTTCATGATAGCTACAGGGAGTCGTACAGACGGGCTATTACCCCCTTTTTTTATTACTGAATAAGCCATTAATGCACCTCGATGATAATGTATACCCGTTATCTTTCAAGTTGCCTCTTTGTTGGCTGCACTCACTCACCCCGGTCACATAGTTACCTATGCTCCCGGGGATTCGTTCCCTTGCCGTCGCGAAGCATCTTGAAATCCATAGGGTATATACCCATTTGTATATACGCTAATGAGAAAACAGTTGCGTATCAACTTTGTTGATACAATTATTTTTGTGTTCAAATTTTTTTATGAAATCTTAACCAAATGCCATTGCTCGGTTTAGAACCTCTTGATGATGCTCACTATCTACATAGACTTATGCGCATGTTTTATGGCATAGATGAGGTGTCTGATGAAAATACAAAGGGAGTTAGCTTTAATCTGTTTTTTTAGGCATTAACCCAAATAAAGGGTTATCAATAACAGGGATAACAGCAATATCAAATTTGTCTGGCTCCGGCAAAGAATCAATATCCATTAATGCGACAAATCGTGACATTGCTAAATAAGCTTCTTCAATATCATCGGCGTAAGCCACCCTCCCAAATTCATATTCATCCAGTATCACAAATCGGCGATTACGTGTGTTAAACAGTACATAACCGACCACATCTGGATCTTTTTCAATTAACCCCAACGTCTCAAGTTTTTTCTGAAATTTTTTTAGTCGCTTTTTCTTCATTACAAATTTCCGTTAGTTATCCTGAGCCATTTTCTTACGTGCAAAAATTCAATAAGCCGTTGACCTTAATACCGAAAAAAGCGCTGTCAAATCACTGAACGAATACTGCCCGGTATCGATATGCCCGAACCACAGATTTATCATCGGCCTGAAAATTGTGTCCAAGGTGGCAGTGAATTGCTCTTTCCCCGTAAAAACGGGGAGCATTTCTACTTCAACTATCATCATGAAACCTGAATCTGGTTTATCCCCATAAATTCAAGGAACACTGACCCCCTATGTCAATTACCCTTCCGGATGACGGTTGATCCCCGTAGATTACGGGGATCAAATGACAACAAATGGAGATAGTTCTGTATTTAGCGGTTTACCCCCGTAAAAACGGGGAACAAGTCCATCTCTGCCAGCTAAAACGCTAACTGTTCGGTTTATCCCCGTTAATACAGGGAACACGCTTCCAAACCCAAAACACAACAGTATCAGTTCGGTTCACCCCGTGGGCACAAGGAACACACCAATTACTACCGACTACATCACTGTTACTGTCCGGTTTATCCCCGTAGAGGTAGGGAACACCAAGGAAGCCAATGATCAGTGTCATTTTCGTACGGTTTATCCCCATGAGTACAATACAGGGAACACATCCTTAGCTTTATAACTATTTGGCGCACTGCTAGGTCCATCCCCGTAAGTACAGGGAACATTTAGCGAACATAGTAAAGCATCACTCATGCCGTGGTTTATCCCCGCAAATACAGGGAACACTTAAATTCTCTCTTTGACAAGATTTATCGAGTTTGGTTTACCCCGGTAATGACCAGGAACACTCAGTGACTGCTCCCCGCCGTAAAAAACGGCGAGGTTTCCCACTTCTCAGGCCGCCACCGTCTTTATGACGGATTGACGCTGGCCTCCATGGGCAAAAACGACGAGTCCCGCCCGCCTGTAATTCTATTATGCCCTTGCGCTGTATGTTGATCGCCGCATCGATATCGCGGTCATGTTCGACTCGACAGAAAGGGCATTGCCAGATCCGCTTACGCAGCGGCATTTCCGGCATTTTGTGACCACAGCAATGACAGGTTTTCGAACTGGCAAACCACTGATCCAGTTTGACCAGATGGACGCCCGCCGCTGCCGCTTTGTATTCCAGTTTCTTGATGAAGCCATGCTAGACCGCACTGGGCAAGGGTTTACAGCGGTTTTTGCTAACACCGATATCCTACCATTAATTATAGCGGTTTATCCCATTAAACACAGGAAACATATTCTTCCCTGTACAAATGTGTACCAAAATTCAGGGCCATCCCCACAGAGGTGAGGAACACGGTAATTATTTTATCAATATTTCCAAGAGTAACAACTACGCCTTACTCTACAGGATGATATTAGTTAGCAATATCACTTTTTACCATGCTTTTGAAGCATAACACGAACGCCTAACAACAGCGAATTTGCTACCTTTAACATCAATATCCTCATACAACAAAGAATATTGCATTACGATCTTCAACAAAAATAAATTTAAATGACATCCATGCCATTATACTGTTCTGATTAACATCAATCCGCATCCCATCGCTTTAGCACGACCAAAGCCTTTTGCATACTGTTCCAAATATAGCTCACCATTGGTAATCGTCAGAAGCCCTTGAAAATCTACACTGGAAAATTGTATTTTTTGCCCCTGCTTTTTTACACTTCGATGCTGAGTATAACCTTCAATATCCAGTAAATTGTCAAACTGAATACCCCACTGCTGCATACGACGATGGTTTAACAGCCAATTACGGGCAGCATTCTCCATCATAGCTTTTATTTTTCCCTGTTCCGTTTCACCTTGCTGTTTTGCCTGAAACTTAGCATGCATCAAGACATCATGACGCTGACGTTTTCCAGAAGGATCAGTAATACAGATCGTTGGATTAACGCGTAATTTGAAAGCTAAACGCTGCCCCTCCTTCAATTGAGGATAAAATGCTTTCGTTTCCACCTCAAACAATGGTGACTCAGTTTGAGGTGAGGTTTTAGATAAAACATAGAATACAGGTAATCCCATTATTCCGATCTCTTCCCGAAATAGAAATTGCCGTTTTTCGTCTGTTGAAAACAATTTCCATAACAATTGATGAGAAGTATAAACGCCATTTGCACTCAATTTTGCTAATATATTTGCTGTTTGACTCGATTGCCGAAGCACAATTTTAGACAAATACATCAACACCCTCCTCGATAGAAAGTTGATACATAGTACGTTGCCGGAATTGCCAACGCCCCCGGTTAATCGGCTCATCCCAAGGATGGCTGATTAAAATATTTGAAGAGATAATTTCATCTTTATTTCCCTCCCAAAAATAAGTCACAATACCGTTTGCACCTAGCCATAACTTATCTTCGCTATCAGAATGAATCAGCGGTGGAAAAGAGATATCCAATGCCATTTTTAATGCCGATGACGTAATGAGTTTAGGGCTGAGAGGCAAAGCAAGCGGGCAAGATTTACGTCCAAGATGCAAGATAAATACGGGCTTAAGTAAAGCATCCCGGAATCGTTCAAGCGTAAAACAAGCGTGTTCAGTTAATGTAATAGCAACGATCCAAATACCATCACAACGATAATCACGATTAGACAGTATGGTATTAAGTTTATCTGACCTTAATTCACTTTTACGGTTCTGATGAACCACATTATTATTGTGCGTCGGCACCTGCGTCGTATGATAATCACGCATTAAAGAGCCAGGAACGGTCTGCTTAATGGCAATTAACACACTTTTTTGTAATTTTGCTAATTCAGACTCATTATCTCGTTGAATACCTAGCGCTGCGCCTAATAACCCCAAAATCGCCGAGCGACCAGGATACAATTCCGTTGGCCTTTCTCCCCCAACCGCAGGTTGTCCCCAACTTGCCATCGGGCCATATAATCGGAAGACTAAATATGCTTTCATTTTGCCCCCATTACTGTGCAGCAAATTCAAGCAGTTCGGCCAAAGTTCCTTCCCCAGTGAATGTGTTGAATTTATAGCGGGCATCGGCACAAGTACCGTAAACCAGATCAATATTGCGCATTTGGCTTTCTAATGCATTAATTGCCGATGAGCCCTGGTCGCTGTCATTAATAGGCTTTAAAAATGCAACAGATAAAGAACGAGGTTGTTGTTCGCCTTTCTCAATGAGAGCAAAACTGGCATAAGCACGAGAAGCAAAACTATTTTGTTTACCCGCAGGCGATACTTTCACAGCGGCTTCTGTTAATGCTTTAATCGCTTTATTAGCCAGGGCTTCATCACCATCCAAATTTTTTATTAATTGCGTTTTATTAATGCAGATATAACTGTAAAACAGCGCGGCGGCAAAACCCAATTCCCCTATATGGGCCGATCCCGTATCTTCCTTACCATCATTTAAATCATCCACCGCTGTAAAATAATCATCTTCAATAACCACACTATGTACACTAATAGCATGAGCGACCTGACAGGCAGCCTCGACGTTAAATGCCGGACTTGAAGCTAACATCCGACCAAATAAAGCAATATCCACCGCGGTTTGCTTAGTTTTTAATAAATTAAGCTCTTCAGGCGTTGGTGCCCGGTTTTCTTCCGCCAGCACCGCAATCAACGACATAACAGATTGTTGCTCTTCCGGGCTGATATGCGCCAATTGTTCAATTTCTAAAGCATCTTTTTTCGTTTTGCCAAAAACACCAGCAATAGTCATAGCCAATGCTCTAGCCGATTTTTCTTTCACTCCAGCCTTGATCAACGCTTCAAATACCTTGATACCCAGTCGCTTGGTGCGAATACCAATATTCTCTGATAGCACCTGTTCAAACAATTCAGAAGTCCGCCAGTGACGTTTTAAACTTTGAGAACTCACACGTAAACGTTCAAAACCGCCCATTTTCGCTGTCTTAGGCCGGCCTAAATCATCACGATTCAGATTAGATGGCGCATAGGAAGTTAATAGGTGTAATTGAATAAACTGACTCATAATAATCATCCTAAACTCAATTAATGAAAATCCGATAAATCAACCGATTTACCACTAGCAGCACGGTAATAATCCATACCCCACCTCACTTTGATACGCCTATCCGCCTTGCATGGTCGTAATTGCTCATATTCAGCAAACCACTCCTCAATATCCCGCGCTAAAGCCAAAACAGAAATATTGCCTTTGATTTGCTGTAAAACCCGACATAATCGACGTAATAATTCATTCGGTGTTTTAGCATTTTGTAATTGTGAAAATCTTAATTCACTGACCACCGGTTTATTTCCTCCTCCTTTCTTACCCGCCGCTACCGCCAATTTGATATCACTGTTGTTTTTAACATGAACTAATGCCACCGCCATCGTGGCCCAATATTCCAATTTTATCGGATTATCCGACAAACTAATTTCATCAGGTAAGCTGAGCCATAAAGCCCGAAAGCCTTCAGTTAACATAGCCATCTCAACACTGTCACAGCGCTTTAACTGAGCTCTATAAGTAGAAGGGGCTGGAATAATACCTTTCTCTTTTAGCTGTTTTGGTGACATAAACATACTTTGCCACCAATGCAATAATATGATTTCACTCTTACTGTCCATTACACCTCCTCTTTCCCGGAGTGAATATGATGATTAGTGATAAATGTTTTGATCTCTTTTAACGCTTTTTGTCCATATAACCCGATAATTAACTGCTGACGCGCTTTCATACGTTTCGCTATTGAACGCTCATTTCCTAATTCAGATAAAGCAACATATTCAT
Source organism: Photorhabdus sp. RW14-46 (assembly GCF_963887965.1). Classification (NCBI taxonomy): domain Bacteria; kingdom Pseudomonadati; phylum Pseudomonadota; class Gammaproteobacteria; order Enterobacterales; family Morganellaceae; genus Photorhabdus; species Photorhabdus sp. RW14-46. Next base: position 31,781 of record NZ_CAWPHH010000020.1, read on the forward strand.
CAAATAAATCTCTACAGAGATAACGCAAGGTATTGAGCCAATGTTTGGCCTGTTCTGGTGTCAGAAACGGCGCATCGGAATTTGCATTATCGATAAGTTGATGCACCACAGAAAAAAATAGCGATTCACTTTGTTGCCAAAAAGTCAGGTCAATAAAGGAAGTGTCTCCTTTCACATCAACGGGCTTTTCAAACCAAGCCGCTTTTATTTGATTCCGGCATAGCCAAATCATATTGATTGCCAGCTTTTGTAGCTCTTTGACTTGATATAGAATCTTTTCCTGTTGTTCAAATAAGACAAAAAACAACGGCACAGTGACAGAATACCAACAACGTGCTTTCATATTATCCATATCGTAGCCAAACACCCACAGACGAGGCATTACCCTTCGGAGTTCAGCAAAATGACAACATAAAGAGTAAAAATGGCTTACAACCGGCGCACAACGCTGTCCACTCTCATGGCTGGTAAAGACTAAAGCATCCCAAATTTTATATGTCACCCCTCCCGGTTGGCCTTTAATCGATAAGGGTGGTGTTAGTTTTTTAGGATCCCATTTATAGGGCGTTAACGGATGGCTCCAATTACCGGTATAATTGCCGCCATAGTTTTGTGCCCGATATTCAGAGACAGTGAACTCAGAATATTTACCTGAAATTTTGCAAATATTCTCACCCTTTTCCACTATAAGACGTATACGTCTCGGCATTGCCCAATACATATGTAAGGGATGCACATCCGTAGCATGAATTTCTGTCCCTTCATTAACACTCACTTTTGTTGGCGCTAACCAGGGAAAAACCTGAGCACTGGTTAAATCAGGTTCTGAATAATGCCATTCACTTCGACTAATAACGTTTAACCACAGTTTTTGCCATAATGTGGCATCGGTTTGTTGCGGCACCACTAACGTGGTTAATGGTCCCCCACCTCGTAATCCGACTCGATGTCCCACCCCTCCTGACGGTGCATTAATTTGTAAGGTAAACAGTGCCAAAGTCGCCATTTCAAGAGACATCACATCTCCGATGCCACGTTTAATGAAATGATCCGTATTCAGTCTTAAACCATTCGCTCCCGGTGCTTCAATTAACAATCCAGCTACAGTGGTTGATTTTACTGTTTGCAGCGGATCAAAATCCTGCATAAAAAGAGGCCCTATACCGGTAACATTAAAAGCATGTATCACTTTATTAAAATTTTGTTGTAATACCTTCTTATCAGGTGATGTTTCATAGAGAGCATGCCATTGATATTTATCTTCCGGCGCAAAAACGGTTTGTAATAAACCAATGGCAAATTGGCAAGCTGCTCCTTGAAAATCAGCTCGCGGTAAAGCAAAGTCCATAACATCATGATCACATATCGCATTAATGGGCAGTACTTTTTCACTGCCATCACGCAACCGAAAGGGCAACCACGGGTCCTGAACTAAGTTCATAACACCTCCTGCTTTTATCTTTCACAAAAGCCTATTGTTGAAGAATAAGTAAAATTCGGATCTTGATCTGGCAACCAAGGTTGCAAATATCTAACTTGGTAATATCTCTGTTGCAATGCATTGAGAGCAGGTATTAATTTTGTTGGAATTGGGGCTAATTTATCCGCATACTTATTTCTGGATAATTTAATCGTACTCAGTGACACTGAAAATTCGGCTGAATTTACCCAAGGTACAAGTTGTCCTGAATCCCCTTTTTTCAATAATAATACCTCAACAGTTTCAATATCACTGTAGCGAGCATTAATATCTGAATCATCCTCATACCAATGATCAGCACTTCGATCACAATAACCATATAATTGCCACTGTAACCAATAAGACTTAGCTTTAGCTGCCTGACTTCGCTCCTCATCAATTAATTCATTCTCTTGATACTTTAACACTTCCGGTGCTTGCTCATAAGCATGACCATAAACCGCATCAATTAATTGGCGTGTTTCCGCAGGCATACGTATAGCACCCAGTTTTCTCAATATGCGCATGGTTAACCACAAACGTACAGGCGAGCGATAAACATATTGTGTGTTACGAAAATTATGGCTTAGCCAATCTGATCCAGGTTGCTCCCGCCATTCAGGCGCATGGATAAACAATATGGGTGTAGGACGTGAATCTTTAATACCCCATCGATAAATACCATCGCTATCGCGAGTATGGCGATGCAAGCGCCCGGCTCGCTGAATGAGATCATCAATAGGGCAAAGATCTGAAATCATGACATCGGCATCAGTATCTAAACTCGCTTGGAATATCTGTGTGGTAATTAATGCTTTGCCCCGCCGCAATTCACCATGACTATTTTTATCAAAAATAGTCAATACATGATCTTCAATCTCTTTTCGGTGTTGCAATATAAACTGGCTATGAAATAACAGACAACGCTCAGGTTCAGTAAGTAAACTTCGCAGTGTCTGATAAGCCTCAATAGCATCATCTACTGTATTTCGTATCCAAACGACACATTGCCCTTGTACAATGGCGGCTAATACCTTTTCAACACAACTGCCAAAGCTATTTAAGAAATCAACTTTGATTTCCCGGCTAACATCTTTTCGGCTTGATAACGGTTGTTCAATAACGGGCAATATGGCATTTAAACTTATTTTGGTTGCTAAAGGAAAATCATTTTTTTGCAATAATTGAGAACTCAACCCGCCAACATTTAGCCAAATATCCGTTAAACGTTGACGCTGTTTAAAGGTCAATGTTGCTGTCAATAAAACAGCTGAACCGCCCTGATAAAGATGCAGCGCTAATAAATTTTCCAGTAAATTAAACATAAATTCATCAGCCGCATGAACCTCATCAACGATTAATACTTTACGATTAAGCCCAAATAATCTTAATGATTGATAGCGCCTTGGTAATACAGCCAATAAAGCCTGATCAATCGCTCCGATTCCGGCAGGCGCTAACAGTGCCTGCTTACGTGGGTCAGCTAACCATTGATTACACTGCGCTGAAGCAGCGATATCTGTTTTACCATCGTTTCTATCTGGATGACCTAACGCTAAAACGGGTTCATGAAATTGATTATTCATCCCCCACGTACCATGAGCTAAAACGATATTTGGTTTACTGTCATCCTCTGTCAAGAGCATTTGCTGGTAATGTTGAGCAATCCGGCTAAATATTGCATTAGAAGACGCTATTGTAGGCAAACCGAAATAAAAACCATCAGCGGCTTTTGCCTGCATCAAACGATGTGTAAGAGCAAGCGCCGCTTCTGTTTTACCCGCTCCAGTAACATCTTCTAAAATAAATAGCTGAGGAGAATCATCTACAGGTATTGATTCGGCCCACTGTTGCAATGGTGTTGCAGCAAAACCGTAATATTCCTGAATAGAAATAAACGGCTTGACTACCGGCGGTCTCCCTAAATTTATCGCCATAACCGCTTTTTTTGCCATTGCTTGAGCATGTTTCCAATAATCTGTTAACGGCATAGGTTTAGATTGATACGTAAAATAATGGCTATCAGAACCAATCCAATCCGCCAATATTGCAATACCAGCAAACTGCCAGCTCACTTGTTCCAGTCGCCTTCGCCACTCTTTGGATTGTAATTTTTCAATGGGAAACTCAGGTTGAAATAATTCAACCAAATGATGTGCAAAGAGGGCGGCAGCATTAAAATTATGAGGTTCAGTAAAATGTTTAATCGCTCTATAGCCTGTTTTATCAATTGGCCGGCCGTGATGCCCTAATACACAATCAATGAATACCATTAAGGTATCAAACATCTCTCGCTGTTCTCTGTGCTCAGCACCTTCAATATTAACGAGTCTATTAAGTAACTCTGCTTTGATATTTTCCCAGAAATACAACCCTATACGATCATGACAAAAATAACGGCCATCATACTCTTTGGGGCAATCTGGTCGATGCAGACCGACTGCCAAACCGGGAAGTAATTTTTGAAAAGCAGAGGCAAATTTACCAATATCGTGCAAAGCCAATATAAAAGAGACCATGCTTCGTAACTGCTGCGTAGATAACGCTAAAAAGCTAGCAAGATCTCTAGTTAACGATCTTTCTAAAGAGAGTAACTGCATTCCTACCGCAGCAACATCTAAACAATGGTAAGGAAGTAGATGATAATCGGCACTATCAATCTCTAAGACTCGCTTCGCCTTACCCCAGTATTGAAAATAAATTGGCATTTCCATCTAAAATCCTTACTTGAACATCTCTTTTACCTATTTTTAGAACATAATGCGAAAATTTAGATCATAAAAATACTAGTTTCTGTTTTTTTAGGATAATTCTGTATAAAAACTCACTATCTAAACAGACGAATTTTTGGCCTACCTCTGAGCATTAAGCCAGAATTAAAGTAACATCGTAGTGCCAAGGAACCGTTTGACCGGGTAGCCAACCTATACTCATCTATATGATAAATAAAGATAATTACATGTAAGGTCCGTACCCGTTTTACCAAAGGTTCATTTACACTGATAATCCTGCGTATATGATGTCAGGCCAAGGTAAGATGAAAGTACTGATGGGTGTTTAGCGATGTCAATTACAATTATTCCACAAATCGCTTTTAATTCTTATCTGCATAGGTTTAATCCCTAATGCGGCGGCATAACAAAAGAGCTAATTAATCGCTTATCTAAGATAATGACGTAATTAATCCGGAAATTTTTTATGACCATGCAGCCATTCAATAGCGTCAATACAAAGACTATCGGTGTTTTCGCTTCCATTTTTCAAATTGCAAAGGTCGGAGACCATACCTTGCCAACACACCTTCATGTAATCGCCGTAATTCCTCAATAACTAATGCCTTTAACGTGTCACGTTCAGATTGACTTAATTCATCAGAAATTAATTTATCTATCACGTCAATTGAATCCATCTCTGGCGTGGCAACTACCCGATAAACGATCTGCTTAATCACATTTCGATATTGTAATCTTAACGGATCTGGTGTGGTTATTCCCTGCGTGACAGCCAAATATTCTCGGGCAGAACGCTCATAAGCCCATAGATAAAGATCTCGTAGTAATTCAACTCGGGTCATTTCATAAATACCAAGCATTGCACGGCTATATGCCTCTTCCGGTACATCGACAAAAGTTAACGGACATAGATTTGAACGAATCAACGGCAAATTAGCTGCCAGGCGGGAAGTTCGTTTATTGACATCAGCAAAAGGCTGTAAATACGGCAAATGGATCATCATAAAAAAGGATTGCTCAAATGGATCTGATATAGCTCGTGCTTTCCCGAGCAACGAATCCAAAATTTCACTGATATGGGCCTCACCCGATAAAGGTCTGAAAACACTTTTTCCTATTTCAACTTGATGTTGACGGATACGTCCTTCATAGACAGGATTAGATAATAAATTTTCAGATAATGTACTGTGTAAATTGAGAACGGTATATCGATTAAAATCAAGTTCCTCAATACCATCGACAAGTAATTCAATAGCGGCTTTATGGTTTAGGATCATTTGAGTTTCAATCGCGTTTTTTCCTACCGCAATTTTTCCATATTCAATCAACTTCACCGTATCCAATCGACTGTAAGTGTTTCCTTCCAAATAACTTGAAGCCCACGATAAATCAATGAGCAAACGATCCAAGATAGCTCTACCATAGGTTCCCGCTGGCTGTGAGATTTGTTTCGTATCTCCAATTCGCCAAAGCTGATTACGAATTGGAACCGACAGATAATAAGTGACATTCGGCTCATATGATTCCAGAAACTCTCGCTGATAACCGACAGGCGTCCTCGCTTTGATGGGTTGATCAATATAACGAAGAATATCCTGACTATCTTCAGACAGTGGAATATAGCTCGGGAAATTATCCGATCTATCCGCTACTGAATCTGATGTTTCCTCCGTAGCGATAACATAGCGGCGATTTCGACCTTCACCCAATATCTGTACTTTCTTATTTTCAACAAGTCGCCCCAGCCAACGTTGAACAGTCCTTCTAGGAACGGAGGGATGCTCCACCAATAAATCCGAAACAGACATAGGTTGTGATGCAATACACAAAGTTTCATAAATATCAGTCATTAAACTCATGGCGAACAACAGCTCCCAGTAAGAACATGGCGCGATTATGGCGCAATTCAGATAATCGCGCCACTTTTGTGCCACCAATATGGCGCGATTATGGCGCAATTAATGTGGGCAATCCATTTGACTGTAGTGTTGAACCTGTTTAGCTAAAAACAGGACAGATGAACATGACAGCAGCAATCTTATTTACGGGGTAGGGGTAGGAGCATCAACATCCAGCAAACTTTCAATAGCGCCGCTACGTAAAAAACGTTGCGTCTTAGGTATGACATGGACTTTTTCACTCACAGGAAAAACCTCAATGCCCGCACCTAAAAATACCGGAATCGTGGTTAAGAATATTTGTTGTAATTCACCAGCCTCAGCAAAATACGCAGCGGTTTTACCTCCCCCAACTAACCAGACATCTTTACCATTAGCCATTTTCTTTGCCTTGGCAGCAATAACTCTTACTGTTTCATTGGTTATGATGATATTCAACCCTTCAGGCGTTGACAGCGCCCTATGAGAAAGAACGAAGGCCGGAACATTTTTGTATGGCCAATCATCCGGTGAATTTGTCATTATCCATTCGTATGTTTGTGCTCCCATAATCACAGCACCAATACCTCGATAAAAATCATCATAAGGTGTTGCATCATCCCCAAGCACAAATTCATATAACCAATCCAGCCCATTGTTTTTATTAGCAATATAACCATCTATTGTCGTAGCGACGTAATAAATTAATTTCGGCATTATTACCTTCCTATTAAACACGATGTTAAAACGCTATATACCCGTTATCCTTCAAGTTGCCTCTTTGTTGGCTGTACTCTCTCACCCCGGTCACATCGTTATCTATGCTCCCGGGGATTCGCTCCCTTGCCGTCGCGATGCATCTTGAAATCCATAGGGTATACACCCAGATTGATGACAGTTAAAATATTTTCAAACCTCCGTCAAAAGGTAACGCGTATTTTCTAAGAAATTATACTTTATAAGATATATATCACCACACATATTTACTTCCATTACTTCATATTTTCGCCAACACAATACATGAAAAAGTAAAATACTAAAGCATCGTTTCCATCCCCTAAAACGTAAATTTCATCATTCAATGCCACTTGGTCACAGATATGAAAAACCCAAGAAATTAAAATAAAAAGTAAAATAAACAACTTAACCAACAAAATATAATATCTATTGGCACTTTAATACTTGATGATGAAAAATAGCTCATCCATAAAAGCTAACTTTCATCATCTATAATATTGTTATAGAATCGATATTCAGGAACTTTAGCCTCATTAATCGTACCAATTCTTACTGGCAAATGACCATACGAATGACATAATAATTTTATATAATTCCAATACTCCCTCTCTGTTTCTATATGTTCTATTAGCGGATCAAAAGCACCATCATAAAACTCAACATTTAATTCTCTGTCATTATTACCTCCATTAATATTCCCACTATTATTTTCTTGTTGAAGAATACATTCTTTATTATCCTTTTCGTGATTCATATTTCCGCGATCTATAATTTCCAACATCTCTTTTATCATTTCTAAGCTATGACAAGCTGTTTGCGGTGAATTGTAGAATAAGCCATCATTAAAAATAGCTTCCATCAATTCATAAAACGCAAACGAGGTTGTTCCCTGTATATATTTGATATTTCTATTATCATATATACCAAAACATTTATCATTCAAAATATCCGTATTATTATCATCATAACCAATTAATATTTGCCTGTCACTGGCAATGACTGGAATATTTTTAATTTCATGGATATATTCACTGATACTGTAATGCTCTTTATCGCCTTTCCTATAACCCGATGCCATACAAACTGATTCAATATTAAAATATTTTGTCGGCGTATGTTCACGATTAAAATATTCAGACAGTTTTTCATTATCTTTCATATCTTTTCGCTGATATACCCGATGAACCGACGTGATTCTCTGAATGCTGATCCAATCAAATATCGGTTCTTCTTGCGAAGGCTTTCTAATCTCTGCAATGTAAGCAGAAATATCAATTTCCAACCAAGTGCTTAGCATAGCCTGCCACGGTTCTATCGCGAGAAATATATTTGATATTGTTACTCCTTTTTCTATTAAGACCTTATTTCTGAAATATTTCAAGAAAAAGAACGGATCATTTTTACCTAACTGTTCCTGAACTGATAACATCGGCACAGCGATTGTCGTATCGTAATCTGAACGAAATCTCAGAATCGAATCAACACAAATAATTAAAGTACCTTCCATTTTATCCCTCGTTCACTTAAGCTTTTAATATATTAACCACTGTAATTATCGTATATATAACCATCTATTATAGCTATATATCTGAATTTTGCTATTTTTGAATGTCAAATTTATTATTCCAACTGCCTACATTACATCAATATTAAAAGATAATTGCATGATATATTAGGCACTCATCAATAAACCCAACATTATAATTACTTTATATCCGTCATCTTTCAAGTTGCCCCTTTGTTGGCTGCACTCTCTCACCCCGGTCACATAGTTATCTATGCTCTCGGGGATTCGCTCCCTTTCCGTCGCGATGCATCTTGAAATCTATTGGGTATACCCCTAAATCTAAAATGATTTAAAATTTTCCCTTGTGAAAATATTTTTAATATTAAATTCAACTTGAAACTATTAAAAAAAATAACTATTCAGATATTCTCAACACCTTAAATACTCGGCTAACAGTAAAACTCAATAGAGGATGAACAAGAGATCAAATCAATTATACCCGTTATCTTTCAAGTTGCTTCTTTGTTGGTTGCACTCGCTCACCCCGGTCACATAGTTACCTATGCTCCCGGGAATTCACTCCTTTGCCGTCGCGATGCATCTTGAAATCCATAGGGTATAGGCCATAAATAATAATCAGTTTCTCCATTGATTTAACCTTAAAATATACGTCATTAACTCCTTAATCGTCATTTTAATTTCCTTGAAGTACTACTCATATTCTATAGCACTATAAAGGAATGTTTAGTTTAAATTCTCGATCTCTGTTTAAAATCCTTATAATTTAGCCCTGTCAATCATGATCAAAACGACAAATTAATTCATTAATTTTATTTATAGTAAATAAAAATGCATTTGATCAGCGGGTTCGTATCCATTATTTATTGGTAACGGAAAGCAATTACCTGTAACATACCAAAAGTGATAATGATTTGCATTTACATTGATAGCATAGCATGAAAATGACCGTTAATGTTTTAGACACTCAACAGATCCAGTGGATGTACGTCCACAATCATGATTGGCTATTTCGTTGGCTTAAGCATCGCCTTAACTGCGATGAAACTGCCGCAGACCTGACTCAAGATACTTTTGTTAAATTACTTCGTTCACCTTTACCACAGCAACTTAATGAACCCCGTGCCTACATTGTCACCATTGCTAAGGGGTTGATGGTTAACTGGTATCGTCGCCGCTCACTTGAACAGTCTTATCTGGATTTACTCGTCAGTCTGCCTGAACCGCTTATTCCCGCACCAGAGCAAAAACTTATCATCCTCGAAACACTTCAGGAAATTGATATTATGCTCAGCCAACTCCCCACGCCAGTGCAAACGGTCTTTTTACTTTCCCAGATAGAAGGCATGAAATACGAAGATATTGCAAATCAGATGAATATTTCGCTGTCCACAGTAAAACGTTATATGAAACAAGGCTTTTATCAATGCCTGATAGCGATGGCATAAGAGGGCTTGGTATGGCTTCCTCTGATACATCGTCTTTATCAAGTACACCTTCTGAAAAGATACTTGCCGAAGCCGCAGAATGGTTGACCATTTTACATGATAGCCATGCCAGCGAAGCTGATCGGAATGCCTGCGCTGCCTGGTGTGCACAAAGTCCAGAACATGCTCAAGCCTGGGAACACGCACAGTGTCTGTTAGCACGGTTACACCATTTACCACCGCATATCGCCTCACCTCTGTTAAATAACAAACAGCCCCTTTCCCGTCGAGAAGCCATCAGAAAGCTTACACTTATGTTGTTAATACCGGCTGGCGCATCATCACTCTTTTGGCGATCTGATCAATTTCAGCTTCTCACTGGCGATTATCACACCCAAACGGGGCAAATCCAGCACTGGTCATTACCGGATAACAGCCAACTCACTTTAAATACACAAAGCTCAACAGATGTTCATTATGATGATACCCAACGGCTTATTAGTCTAAAGCTAGGGGAAATCTATATTGAAACCCATAAAGATAACCGCCATCCAGCTCGCCCATTTAAAGTACAAACCAAACAAGGCGTTATTGTGGCATTGGGCACAAAATTCAGCGTCCGCCAACAAGCCTCACACGCTCAGGTGGAAATAGTAGAAGGAGCGGTTCGCATTACGCCAGATAACGGTTTACCACACATACTGCATGCTGGAGAAGCAACCCATTTCACTCAATTTACCGTTGCCCCACAACATACCCGTTCAATAACATCTCTAAGCTGGTTACAAGGCATGATGGTAGCCGATAACTTGCCGCTGGCAACGGTGGTTACTGAACTGAATCGCTATCGTTCCGGCATCATCCGTTGCGATGATGCAGTAGCTCATCTGCGGGTTTCTGGTGCTTTTCCCCTACGGGATACGGATCTGGCACTGCATATGCTATTACAAACCTATCCGCTCTCAATACGCCGCCTGACCCGCTATTGGATTACACTCACCTCACCCAGTTAATAAAAATAATCATTTTTACTGACACTTTTTTCAATCTCATACGGCATAGAAATAAAAGAAGCTGAAAAAGTTATGGAGAACTTACTATGCTATATCAAAAACTTACTATGCTATATCAAAAACTTACTATGCCATATCCTGTTGACTGCCAAGATTCACAACCACGTTGGCAGAAAAAGTCTTTAGTCGCACTGTTATTACCATTAATACTGCTACCGACTCGTTCCCTTTACGCCACCACACCAGCAGATACACTCTATTCCGTTCATATTCCACCAGGTTCATTAGGCAATTCGTTGTCCCACTTTGCGGCTCAAACCGGGACAGCGCTCTCCTTCGATCCGAATTTAACCAACGGACTCACAGCACCTTCATTAAACGGTAGTTTCAGCGCTCATCAAGGTTTAGTACAACTGCTCACAGGCAGTCATTTACAACTGTCCCAACGTACCGATGGCAGCTACACGCTAGTAAAAATGACAAAGAAGATGACCAACAAAGGTGTAATCGTACTAAATCCTCTTACGGTAGCTGGCAATCGCGGGTATTCAGGTAATGAACCATTGCGGTTCGGCAGTACCACCATCAAAGGCAAAGATATCGAAAAATTCGGCGTGATCCACCCCGTTGATATTTTCAAAATCACACCGGGGGTATTATCCGGCGAAGCGCGTAGTTCAGGCAGCCTGGATGTGAATATCCGAGGCTTGCAAGGACAAGGCCGAGTCCTAACCACTGTTGATGGCGCATCTAACCAGACCGCGCTTTACCGCGGCTATCAGGGTGTCTCCAACCGTTCCTTTATCGATCCCGATTTCATTGGCCGGGTAGATATCAGTAAAGGCCCGACAGGAAAAGGCGGTATGGGAGCTATTGGGGGAACGGTGGAGATAAAAACCATTGAAGCCAGTGATATCCTCCTCGATGGACAAAAGGCAGGAGTGCGCCTGAAAGGAAGTCTGTTGAACAACCATTCTAATCCTGACGATTATCAACGCAATGACTGGCCTTCCCCATCAAAAACCTCTCTTTTCGATGCTAAAAATCGCACCGGGAGTATTGTTTTCGCGATTGCCGAACCTTCCTATGAATTGCTGTTTGGTGTTTCTCAGCGCAAGCGGGGTAATTACCACTCTGGCAAACACGGACCGGGCGCTAAGGAGCGTGGCATGCCAGGCTATTTGTGTGAGAGTGATCCACAAGATTGCCGCATTCCACAATTCAGTGAACAGATGGCCGGTTATTCGCTGTACGCAATGGGAGATGCCGTACCTAACACTTCCGAAGATAGCCAGTCATTACTGGGTAAAGGAAAAGTTCGTTTTGGCGATGGTCATGAAATCTCGGCTATCATTAGCCATTACCAAAATCTCTACGGGGAATCCTATGTCGCGGATATGGCAAACCTGAGCCAAACATTTATGATCTTGGAACAGGGGCCACTGACACGGCTCAACATGAACAGGCACAGCCTCAACTATAAATGGGAACCTGCGTCAAATCCCTGGATTAATTTGGATATCGGAGTATGGCAAACACGGGTTAACGATCGCCCTCGAACCGCAAATAATACCCTCGGTGATAAAAAATTCATGCGCACAGTCGGGGTGAATTTGAGCAACACCTCATTATTTGATCTTTCAATGCAAGATATTGAGTTGAACTACGGTGCCAGCTTTATTCGTGAACGCACTGGCCCAAGCGCAGGTAAATGGAAATATGCCGTTAATCGGGAAGGAGAACGTAAAGAAGGCCATTTTTTCCTGAGCGGGAACTATATGCTTGCCGACCGCCTGACCCTAATGGGCGGATGGGATTACAAATCCTATCAGATCGAAGATGACAGTCCAGCTCGTCCGGGTAGCTCTTGGTTACCACAACTCACCTCTGGGAAAGTCAACAATAAGCGAGACCATGCTCATGGCTATTGGGTAGGCACTAAGCTTGAACTTAATCATGAAACAGCACTGCATGCCAAATATGCCTACGCCCCACGTTTTCCATCAATGGTTGAAGGTATTCGTGGCTACATGATGAATGTAGACGATCATATAAAACCTGAAATTTCAAAAAATATCGAAGTCGGGCTGACATCACGCTTCCCGGATATCATTGCTCAAAATGATAGCTTCGATATTGCAATATCCTACTTTGATAACCGGGTGAAGGACTATATCAGCCGGTCATGGATGGATGATTACTGGAGTATGTACATCAGTAATATTAAAGAGGCTAAATTTGCCGGATTGGAATTGGCAAGTGTTTACCATAGCGATCACTTTGATGCGCGTTTATCGATGAATTACTACACAAAAGTCAAATTCTGTACGGAAAATGACGGGTGCATCGCACGTAGTCTCCCTTCGGATTATGCAACTAATCATATTCCGCCTAAATATGCGGTATCACTCGATCTGACACAGCGATTTTTAAATGACAATGTATCTGTCAACGCCAGAGTTTCCCATTATGGACAAAGATCTGTACCAGCAGGAAAACCAGGACGCGGTTCTGCTCCTCTGTTGGCACCCATTATTTGGCGGCCTGCAACTGTAGCCGATATCTCTCTGACTGCCCGTATAAATAAGCATGTCGAATTTGAGCTCGGTGTGGATAATGTGTTCGACAAATATTATATCCAACCTCTTAGCCTCGGCTATATCCCTTCACCGGGCAGAACGTTTCGTGCCGGTATCACAACTTATTTTTAAATTCATTCGTTAAGCTGGTGGCATATCCATGATATGCCACTTTCTGGTAAAAGGGCGAGGGTGAAAGCGATATAAATTATTTTCCCTTATTTTTCTGGAATTAATGCAACTTTCAAAATATATTTAAAATAGAAATTAAATGAAACTTTAAAATAATGAAATAGTTTACATGTAATTAATTGTTTTTAAATGATTGTATGTAAAAATATATATCAGCCTATAGAGATTTATAATATACAATCATACCTTATCGATAACTTAATTTCATAAATTAATTTCATAACTTAATTTCAAATAAAATATTAGCCATTATTTTTTAAGAAAAATAAGAACATAAATGAAAAGATTAATTTTAAAGAATTAAGACATTAATTATTAAATGACTTTTTGGTTAATCTAAAAAATTATTTTTAACGAGGATATATATATGAAAAAAGAACCGATTAAAACATCAAATCCAGATAATACCGAATCATCTGATGCAAATGAGGTTGAAATCGAAAACGCTGCCATCGCGGCGTCTGGCATTGTCTCAGTGGCGAACACCTCTGATGGTCGGATCGAGGTTTTCGGTGTAGGTGGCGATAATGCAGTGTGGCGCAATGGGCAAACGACACATACAGGCGCTTCCTGGACCGGTTGGAGCTCACTCGGTGGAAGTGTGACCAGCAAACCCGCCGCTTATCTCAATTCAGACGGTCGATTAGAAGTATTCGTACGCGGCTCCGATAACGCGTTATGGCATAACTGGCAAACCACACCCAACGCTAGTTGGTCAGGCTGGCAATCTTTAGGTGGAACGATTACCAGTAACCCTGCGGTATATATCAACGCCGATGGTCGGCTTGAGGTCTTCGCCCGCGGCCTCGATAATACACTCTGGCACATTTGGCAAACCGCTCCCCACTCTAATCCGTGGTCAAGCTGGTATTCTCTGGGCCACGTGATCACCAGTAACCCAGCCGTCCATATCAATGCCGATGGTCGGCTTGAAGTCTTTGCCCGCGGGGCCGATAACGCACTTTGGCACATCTGGCAAACCGCTCCCCATTCCGGTTATTGGTCAGGCTGGCACTCTTTGGGTGGCGTTCTCTCCAGTGACCCAGTGGTAGCCCGCACTGTCGATGGCCGACTAGAGGTTTTTGTACGCGGTACCGATAACGCACTCCACCACATCTGGCAAACCGCCCCACATTCTAATCAGTGGTCTAACTGGGCTTCATTAGGTGGCGTGATCACCAGCGCTCCTGCGGTGGTAAAGAATTCCGATGGTCGGCTTGAAGTCTTTGTACGCGGTGCCAACAAAGAGCTCTCCCTCTACCACATCTGGCAAAATGATACCCATTCCGGTTCATGGTCAGGCTGGGCCTTATTGAATGGCGGACTCACCAGCGGCCCAGATGTCACGACGAACGCTGATGGCCGACTTGATGTCTTTGTGCGCGGTGGTGGTAACGCACTCTACCACATCTGGCAAACCGCTCCTCATTCCAATCAATGGTCCGATTGGGCTTCCCTAGGCGGCACCTTAATCGACGCCTCAGCGATAAAATAATCTGAAAGGAGCCAGATTCGCACAATACACACGTAATTTTCTGGCCCGATGCATTAGAGAAAACATTCACTACTCTGCATCAGGCCAGTAATACTTCAATTTTCTGGTGTTATCCCAATATTCGATATGCAAACCTGACATTCTCGTATTTTATTAACGATAAACATATAGTTTTATCCATCTGAAATAGACTTTTAATTGAATTATCTAGAAAGTAATCTCTAACAAAGTAACCGCTTGGTTATCAGATAATTATAATAAAACTAGAACAATTATGATAAAAATACATTTTAAAATAGGAAAACATTTCATCTATAATTTATTATTTTTGAATAAATACATGTGAATATATAAACACAGGTAGTTTTATAATGTAATATCATATTTATTTGACACTTTCCTGTTCATAAACCAGTATCAAATAGAACATTCATTATTTCTCTAAAAATAAAAGTGAGAATATTAATTCACAGAATTAAATATCTTGTTTATTAAATAACTATTTAGTGAATCTGAAAGATTATTACTAAAGAGGATATATATATGCAAGAACAATCTATTCATACATTAAATCTAAGTAATACCAGGCTATCTGTTATAGATCAGGTAGCAATCGAAAACGCTGCCATCGCAGCGTCTGGTATTATCTCAGTGACTAACACCGCCAACGGTCGGCTTAAGGTTTTCGGTGTGGGTACTGACAATGTAATGTTGTACAATGAGCAAACATCACATACAGGCTCTTCCTGGACCGGTTGGTCCTCACTTGGCTTACAAGTGACTAGCAAACCCGCCGTTCACATCAATTCAGACGGTCGATTAGAAATATTTGCACGTGGCACCGATAATGCGCTATGGCATAACTGTCAAATTGCGCCCAACGCCGGTCTGTCAGGCTGGCAATCTTTAGGTGGCATGATTACTAGTAACCCTGCGGTATACGTCAACGCCAATAGTCGACTTGAGGTTTTTGCGCGCGGTGCCGATAACACACTCTGGCACATCTGGCAAACCACTCCCCATTCCGGTCCGTGGTCAAACTGGTGTTCTCTAGGTCACATAATCACCAGTAACCCAGCAGTCCATATCAACGCCGATGGCCGACTGGAGGTCTTTGCCCGGAGTACCGATAACGCACTCTGGCACATCTGGCAAATTGCTCCCCATGCGGGATGGTCTAGCTGGCAATCATTAGGCGGCACCATCACTAGTGATCCAGTAGTCACCTGCACCGTCGATGGTCGGCTGGAAGTCTTTGCGCGTAGTGTCGATAATGCACTTTGGCACATCTGGCAAACCTTCCCCTATTCCAGTCAGTGGTCTAACTGGGACTCGCTGGGTGGCATTATCACCAGCGCCCCTGTGGTAGCAAAGAATTATGACGGCCGACTTGAAGTCTTTGTACGTGGTGCCAACAAAGGGCTCTCACTCTTCCACATCTGGCAAAATGATACCCATTCAGGCTCATGGTCCAACTGGGCTTCATTAGGTGGCGGACTCTCCAGCGGCCCAGAAGTTGTGAAAAATTCTGATGGCCAATTTGATGTCTTTGTGCGCAATACCGGTAACGGACTTCACCACATCTGGCAAACTGTTCCCTATTCCAATCAGTGGTCTGATTGGACCTACCTCGGTGGTGTTTTTATCGACGCTTCCGCGATCAAATAATCTGAAAGGAGCCAAATTCGAACAACATATGCGTAATTTTCTGGCCCGATGCATTAGAGAAAACATTCACGACTCTGCATCAGGCCAGTATTACCTAATGTGCTGGAATTAATCCAATAGCCAGATGACGAATTTTGTACTTTAATAACGATCATCAGATATTTTGAATAAAAAAACAAATATAACCGTAAAAAAACAGACTTAAAATAGAAAACAAAGAAAACTTTAAAATAAGAAAACAGTTTATATATAATTAATGTTTTTTAGATGTTCGTATTTGAAAATACATATCCAAAACATAGACATCCATAATATAAAATTAAACCCAATAAATTAATAATTAAAGTTTAACACAAAATAAAATATCATTTATTCATTTTATGAATAAAAATACACAGAATGCAATCGGAAGTATTAATGTGAAATTAAATACACTGTTTATTAAATGACTATTTAGTGAGTCTAAAAAATGATACCTAAAGAGGATATATATTATGAAAAAAGAATCTATTAATACATCAGGGCCAGATAATACCAAATCATCTATTTCAGACGAAATAGAAATATCCAATGAAATCTCTTGGACCGCGTTACCCAGAGTTATCTCGGCGGCAAATAACGCCGATGGTCGGCTTGAGGTTTTCGGTGTAGGCACCAACAATGCTGTGTGGCACAACTGGCAAACGGTACCTAATACCGGATCTTCCTGGTCTGGCTGGCACTCACTGAATGAAGGAGCGACCAGCAAACCCGCCGTTCACATTAACTCAGACGGCAGATTGGAAGTATTCGTACGTGGCACAGATAATGCGTTATGGCATAACTGGCAGACCGCCCCCGGTACTGGTTGGTCAGGCTGGCAATCTTTAGGTGGTCAGATCACCAGCAATCCAGTGGTATATATCAACTCCGATGGCCGACTTGAGGTCTTTGCACGCGGTGCCGATAATGCCCTCTGGCACATCTGGCAAACCGCTCCTCATGCCGGTCCGTGGTCTAATTGGCAGTCACTAAATGGCGTGCTCACCAGTGATCCAACAGTATATGTTAACGCCAGTGGTCGGCCTGAGGTCTTTGCACGCAGCAACGATTACTCTCTCTGGTACATCAAGCAAACGGCTTCTCATACCTATCCTTGGACAAACTGGCAGTCACTGAGTGGTGTGATAACGAGCAATCCAGTGGTGATCAGCAACTCTGATGGTCGACTTGAGGTCTTTGCACGCGGCTCCGATAATGCTCTCTGGCACATCTGGCAGGTCGCTCCTAATGCAGGTTGGACAAACTGGCGGTCACTGTCTGGTATCATCACCAGCGACCCGGCGGTGCATATCAACGCCGACGGTCGGCTTGAGGTCTTTGCGCGCGGCCCCGATAACGCTCTCTGGCATATCTGGCAGACGGCAACATCGGATGCATGGTCTGAATGGACCTCTTTGTCTGGTGTGATTACCAGCGCTCCCACAGTGGCGAAGAATTCTGATGGCCGGCTTGAAGTTTTTGCACGCGGTGCGGATAACGCACTCTGTCATATTCAGCAAACTACATCATCGTGGTCCACTTGGACCTCCCTTGGCGGTAACTTAATCGACGCCTCAGCGATAAAATAATCTGGAGGAAACCAGATTCTGCGTCATTTTCTGGCCTGATGCATTAGAGAAAACATTCACTACCCCGCATCAGGCCAGTATTACCTAATTTGCTGATGTTATCCCAATATTCGACACACAAGCCGGGTATTCACTCAAGTTCATTCCCGTTATTTATGATAAAAATATATTTTTCAAATATAAGTAAAAGGAAACCTTAAAGCAGGAAAATAATTTATTTATAATTTATTATTTTTGAATGGCTGTATGTAAAAATATATATAAACACACGAGATTTTATAATGTAGCATCACATCCACTTAATACTTCACGGACCATTAATCAGCATCAAATAAAACATTGATTATTTCTTCAAAAAATAAAGAGAAAAAGTGAGAATATTAATTCAAAGAATTAAACATATCGCTTATTAAATGACTATTTAGTGAATCTGCAAAATTATTTCTAACGAGGATATATATATGCAAGAAGAACCTATTAATATACCAAGGCCAGATAATGCCGAGCTACTTGTTGCAAGTGAAGTAGCAATCGAAAACGCGGCAATCGCCTTGTCTGAAATTGTTTCAGTGGTAAAAAACACCTCCGATGGTCGGATCGAAGTTTTCGGTGTGGGCACTGACAATGCCTTGTGGCACAACAAGCAAATAACAGCACACTCAGGCTCTGCATGGTCCGGCTGGATCTCGCTCAACGGAAAGGTAACCAGCAAACCTGTCGTTTATATCAATACAGATGGTCGATTGGAAGTATTCGCACGTGGCACAGATAATGCGCTCTGGCATATCTGGCAAACCGCCGCTAATGCCGGTTGGTCAAACTGGCAATCTTTAGGGGGTACAATTACTAGTAACCCTGCGGTATATGTCAACACTGATGGTCGGATCGACGTCTTTGCACGTGGCACCGATAATGCACTTTGGCACATCTCACAAACTGCCGCTCATTCCGGTCCGTGGTCAAGCTGGCAATCTTTGAACGGTGTGATCACCAGCAACCCGGCGGTTCATATCAACTCCGACGGCCGGCTTGAGGTCTTTGCGCGTGGTACGGATAATGCACTTTGGCACATCTGGCAAACCGCTCCTGATTCCAATCAGTGGTCAGGTTGGGATTCACTCGGTGGTATAATCACTAGCGATCCTGTCGTCATCGGCACCGCTGACGGTCGGCTTGAAGTTTTTGCACGCGGCAACAATAACGCGCTCTACCACATCTGGCAAACCGTTCCCCATGGCGGCCCGTGGTCCAATTGGGCTTCGTTGAATGGCGTGATCACCTGTGCTCCTGCGGTGGCGAAGAATTCCGATGGCCGGCTTGAAGTTTTTGCACGCGGCACCAATAACGCGCTCTACCACATCTGGCAAACGGTTTCCCATTCCGGTCCGTGGTCTAACTGGACCACGTTAAATGGAACGATCACCAGCGCGCCAACGGCAGTGGAAGACGCCGATGGTCGGCTCGAAGTTTTTGCGCGTGGCACCGATAACGCACTCTGGAACATCTGGCAAGCCACACCATCGTGGTCCGCTTGGGTATCCCTCAAAGGCAGCTTGATCGACGCTTCAGCAATCAAATAATCTGGAATGAATCCAGCTTTGCACAAGACGAACGTCACCTTCTGGCCCGATACGCTAAAGAAAATATTCACTTTGCTTCATCGGGCCAGTGGTACCTATATCCGTTATTTAATAAGGGTGATACAGACACACGGGCAAAAAATTTCTTACCAATGTCTATGAACTCAGAACCATATACAATTTGAACGCGTAACCAATTGAACACTCATTTATGAGTTTGGAAACTTATTCATTGTAATAGCGTCGGGTTGAATAATGGTTTTAGAAACTCTCTCAGGTTCATCCAAAAAATTAGTAATCAAAGCACCGAAAAAATAAAGCGTAGCAACGATGCAAGTGACGCCACTTGATCCCAGGCTATTTATAAATAAACCAACAATGGCAGGGCCAATCACCACAGATAAACCCGTCCCTAAATTCAGTACTGACATGACAGCCCCTTTGTCTTTTTCTACCATATTAGCGGACATCGCATCCAATGGGATATAACCTGCGACACCCGCTCCCCAGCAAATCCCACATATGAGTACTATGGCATAATTTGCTCCAACAAATTGTGGTGCAAAAAACAGAAGCAATGAAGCAACGCCAGTCAGGACCCCGCCACACCAAATAATCGTCCTTTTATAACCTATTTTGTCTCCTGCTATACCCCAGACCAAATTAAATAGAATATTACTCGTAAAAGCAGTTCCCCAAATGCTTAGCCACTGAGTTGTAGTAAACCCCTGAGAAATCATATATACCGGTAAATAAACAGGAAACGCGTATTGAGAAAGTGAATTTATGATTCGAAGGATACAAGAAATAAATAGTTTTGGATATTCCTTAAGAATAGTTATTCCCTTCAAAACCTCCTTTATATTTCCAAGAGTATTATTGTTACTTTGAGGTTTAATGTTATCGCGATTGAGAACCAGAGCAAAAAAAGCTCCAACAATAATAAATATCAGTGTTGTCCATAACGTATTAATATGACCTAATTCTTCTACTGCCCAACTCGCATAAAAAGTAGCTAATACTTGCATTCCACCTGAAAAAACAAAGTAAAACCATCCATATGCTGTACTGAGTTTAACAACAGAACTTCTATAGGCAATCCACACTGAAAATGAGTAGGCAAATAGCGGATATCCAAAACCTTTAATGGCTTGCGCTATCAACAAAAGTGGATATGATATTTCTTTTAAGCCTAGGCTGACGAAACCTGTGGTGCCAACAACACAAAAAATTGTGCCTAATAGCATGGTTCGTTTAGCCCCAAATGCCTCAAAAAATACGCCAGCAAACCAAGAAGATATAGCTACACTTATACCATAAATACTAAATAGTGTGGAAATGTCCTGGATACTTAATCCATTATCTACCAGATAAGGGCTTAGCCAGCCTATTTCTATTCCATTACCAATCATAAATGCCAAAATACCCAAATATCCCCATGATAATGTGCTGGGTATACCCATTCTCTCTAAAAAACCACTCGTATTCTGTTTCATTTCAAACCCTACAATTAAATATTTTTTCAGAATTCAAAATTTTTAAATATTTAGCTTAGTTTTACTTCACTATCAGACAGACGTTATATTGCAAGCATCTTTTCAATTTTTATAATCTATTGTGTATTATGGGAAACAGTTTAAGGTTATTTTCTCGATCTATTAAGATCTGGAGAAAATAGTTTTTTATATTCTTCATTTTTATTCTGTATCATTCAGCGTCATATCTGTCGCTATATACCTGTCGTCTTTCAAGTTGCTTCTTTGTTGGCTGCACTCTCTCACCCCGGTCACATAGTTATCTATGCTCCCGGGGATTCGCTCCCTTGCCGCCGCAATGCATCTTGAAATCCATAGGGTATAGTCTCGTATTGTGTGATTACATATTATTATATGTTGTTTTACACGAAATTATTTAAGTGGGATCAATTTGAAATAAACTATTTTTCATTTTAAAACCCCCGCTGTTTTCTATTTTAAATACATTTTTTCATGTTTTTTAATTTTGTTTAAAATATTTGATTGAGTCATTGTTAAAGCACACAATTCATAATCTGGCTATTGAGAAAAGTAGATCCTGATTTAATCATGTACCTAAAAGAAGTTATTCTGTTTGAAGTTATTTTCCAGGCATATTCAACTAAAAGTCTGTTTCAGATAGACAAAAATATCTCCTTGTCATCAACGATAATATGCTAATTCGAATCGATGCCAGGTTTGTATATCGAATATGAGATTTTTACCGGCAAACGGGGAAAATCACGTACAAACAAATTAATCGCCGTCCCACCTTTCAATGCACAACAGCTCTCTGTCGCCACTACAGGCAGTACACTCATTAACAACACTACTTGTCGGTAATATGGAGAATATTTATCCATGAAATAATCCATTATTCAAATACTTTTCCGGAACCGTAATCTGATACTGTTTATCCAACTTTCCCCCTAACACGACTTGACGCTTCCCTGCTCCTAAAGCAATTTTAGTTTTATCAATGCGCTTAGCCCATTCGTGGGAATAATAGTCGGTCAAAAAAAGATATAAACGATTAGTTTGGATCGCATGACTGGAATGAAGGAGTATTTCTACTTTGCGCGGGCTAAGGTTAACCAAACCTTGGAAAAGTTCCGCAGCATGTTCAAAACAAAACGATACGGGCACAGTATCTAAAACTTCATAAGCCGCTAATTCAGGTATACTGGCTTTTAGCTGGTTTCCTTACAATTTAACCAGACCAAAATTACAACTAAATTTGCGAATTGCTTCCAGATTTTACTTGTGTAAGTTTAAAGCTTGGTGCGATACCATAACGAAAGAATTGATTCACAAACTTAACTAAGACTACTGCATGATTAATACAGAAACCTTCGACACCCACACGCCCATGATGCAGCAATATCTCCGTCTTAAAGCACAGCATCCTGATATCCTGCTGTTTTACAGAATGGGGGATTTCTATGAGCTATTTTATGACGATGCCAAAAAGGCTGCAAAATTGCTGGATATTTCCCTGACCAAACGAGGTCAATCAGCCGGCAATCCTATCCCTATGGCAGGCGTGCCACATCATGCAGTAGAAAACTATTTAGCTAAGCTGGTTCAATTAGGTGAATCAGTCGCTATCTGTGAGCAAATTGGCGATCCTGCCACCAGCAAAGGCCCGGTTGAACGTAAAGTCGTTCGCATCGTTACTCCCGGTACCGTGACAGATGAAGCGCTATTACAGGAACGGCAAGATAATCTGCTGGCGGCTATTTGGCACGATAATCAAGGCTTTGGTTATGCCACACTGGATGTGACATCTGGCCGCTTCCAAATATCTGAAATGATAGAGCTGGAAACGATAGCCGCTGAATTGCAACGTAGCCGTCCTGTTGAATTACTCTATCCTGAAAGTTTTGAGCATATGGCGCTAATTGAAAATTTTCATGGCCTGCGCCGTCGCCCTTTATGGGAATTTGAGCTAGATACCGCAAAACAGCAATTGAACCTGCAATTTGGTACCCGTGATCTCGTCGGTTTTGGTGTGGATAAAGCAACTCTCGCTCTGCGTGCCGCGGGTTGCCTGTTGCAATACGTCAAAGATACTCAACGCACGGCGCTGCCACATATCCGTGGTATTACGATGGAGCGTCAGCAAGATACAGTTATTATGGATGCCGCAACCCGTCGTAATCTGGAACTGACACAAAACCTGTCTGGCAGTACAGATAATACTCTCGCCTCTGTTCTTGATCTGTGTGTTACCCCAATGGGTAGCCGAATGTTGAAACGTTGGTTGCATGCGCCTGTCAGGGACCGCCAGATATTAGAAAATCGTCAACAAGCTATTGCTACCTTGCAGGAAATTGGGCTGGAGTTGCAGCCATTTTTGCTACAGATAGGTGATCTTGAACGTGTGCTAGCACGCTTGGCTCTACGTTCTGCTCGTCCAAGGGATCTGGCAAGAATGCGCCATGCATTCCAGCAATTACCGGATATCCATCAAGTTATGGACTCCTCCGATTCCCCTTATATCAAGCAATTGCAGAAAAATATCGGCAGGTTTGATGAATTACAGGAATTGCTTGAAAAAGCGATTGTAGAAACACCTCCGGTATTAATTCGGGATGGTGGCGTAATCGCACCGGGTTATAACAGTGAGCTGGATGAGTGGCGCACACTGGCTGATGGTGCCAGTAACTATCTGGAACAACTGGAAATCCGCGAACGAGAAAAGCTGGGGCTTGATACTCTGAAAGTCGGCTTTAATGGTGTTCATGGCTACTATATTCAAGTCAGCCGAGGGCAGAGCCATCTGGTGCCAATTCACTATGTCCGCCGCCAGACACTGAAAAATGCTGAACGTTATATTATCCCCGAGTTAAAAGAATATGAAGATAAGGTTCTGACCTCTAAAGGGAAATCTCTGGCAATAGAGAAAGCGCTTTACGAAGAATTATTCGATCTACTGCTGCCTCATTTGGCCGAATTACAAACCAGTGCCGAAGCACTGGCTGAACTTGATGTATTGGCAAATCTGGCAGAACGCGCTGAAACCCTGAATTATATTTGCCCAACATTGAGTGATAAACCGGGAATTCAAATCACTGGTGGTCGTCATCCGGTTGTTGAGCAAGTTCTGCGTGAACCATTTATCTCAAACCCACTCTCTTTATCTTCACAGCGGCGTCTGCTAATTATTACCGGTCCAAACATGGGCGGTAAAAGTACCTATATGCGTCAGGCGGCACTTATTACACTTTTGGCCTATATCGGTAGCTTTGTACCGGCTGAAAAAGCAGTCATCGGCCCAGTTGATCGTATATTTACCCGTGTAGGTGCCTCCGATGATCTGGCATCCGGCCGTTCAACCTTCATGGTCGAAATGACCGAAACCGCCAATATCTTGCACAATGCGACAGAACAAAGTTTGGTATTGATGGATGAGATTGGCCGAGGCACATCAACCTACGATGGCCTTTCTCTGGCATGGGCATGTGCAGAAAATCTGGCAAACCGCATTAAAGCAATGACCTTGTTTGCCACTCACTATTTTGAACTGACCACGTTGCCGGAAAAACTTGAAGGCGTGGTCAATATTCATCTGGATGCGGTAGAGCATGGAGATACCATCGCATTTATGCACAGCGTACAAGAGGGTGCAGCCAGTAAGAGTTACGGGTTGGCAGTTGCTTCCCTCGCCGGCGTTCCACGTGAAGTGATTAAACGGGCGCGCCAGAAACTTAAAGAGCTGGAATCGCTATCCAACCATGCAACGGCAAGTCATGTCGATACACCGCAGCTTGCGCTATTAACAGAGGAAACATCACCGGCGGTTGAAGCATTAGAAAATCTTAATCCAGATTCACTGACTCCGCGTCAAGCATTAGAATGGATTTATCGACTAAAAGATATGGTGTAAGAACGTGTTTGACAAAAACCTTTTACAACCGATATACCATTTTTTGCAATGTGAAACCCCGGATTTGTGGGTAGATAAAGCAAAGCAGCCTGAAAATTTACCTGTGCTTCTACGGGATCATCTATTATGCGAACTGAAAGCAGCACAGAGCGCTATGTTTTTGATCCGAAAGTATGCAGTAGATCAGCGAAGTGAGGATACACTTCTGGCATGGTTTAAACCTTATGAAGATTTTGCTTACAAGAAAATTGGCGATCTCAATTCACTAAGAGGTCAAAACCAAGCGACCAAACAGATCACCGCCAAAGCTAATTCACTCTATAGCCAGGATCTGATTGATAAAATGGTATTGCTGATTAAAGAAGAGTTACATCACTTCTATCAAGTGCTAGAAATCATGGACGCACGCGATATCAACTATGAAAGCATTACTGCCAGCCGTTATGCTAAAGGCATGCTTAACCATATCATCAACCATGAACCTTATACATTGGTCGATAAACTGATTATCGGCGCTTATATTGAGGCGCGTTCTTGTGAACGCTTCGCCAAATTGGCCCCTCATTTGGATGAAGATCTGAGTAAATTTTATATCTCGCTGCTGCGCTCTGAAGCACGTCACTATCAAGACTATCTTTCACTAGCGCAATCTATTGCTAATGAAGATATTACCGAACGGGTAAACTATTTTGGCCGTGTTGAAGCTGAATTGATTCAAAATCCAGATAGCGATTTTAAATTTCACAGTGGCATTCCTGTAATTTGAACTGAATGTAGATTGATTAATAAAAGAAAGGTGAGCTTATACTCACCTTTCAAATCGATGACAAACCTCGTTCAAAATAACGAGGTTTATTTTTCCTTTTAAAAATGTTCAGACCCCTTTTCCCCATTAGGTTAATTTGATTAACCACGAATGCGCTATTGTGCGCCATAAAAATAACCAGACTTAAATGGTGAGTTTTGTATTAATTTATTCTATTCAATTGTACTGATAACGATACATGCTATTTTAATACTACTATACCCGTCATCTTTCAAGTTGCCTCTTTGTTGGCTGCACTCGCTCACCCCGGTCACATAGTTACCTATGCTCCCGGGGATTCGTTCCCTTGCCGTCGCGATGCATCTTGAAATCCATAGGGTATATATGAAATATAAAATAATTTCATATCGATAAAAATGTATATGATAATAAAATCAAGCCACTAATTGATAAACAATAGCAGATATTTACTGTCGTGCATTTAATGCACGACATAATATAGGAACTCAGATAGATTTAAAAAAAAGTAAAGTAGCAACGGAGAAAAAATATCAACTAAAATAAAAACAATAATACTTGCCACCGATGAAATTAGTGTTTTTTTTACGTTTTTATCTAAAATAAAAAAATAACTAACCGTTAAAAATAATAGAAAAAAAACAATGGTATCAATGATTCGTGATAACAAAAATATCATTCCGCATCCTTTATTGAAAAATTTTTCTTTAGATTATACAGCCAATTTTATTAAAACTATTAAGTTTGCATAGTAATCAAAATAGTGACTTGTGACACAACTCTCAATTATTTTCGATTAAATTTATTGACGCGTCGTTTAGGTTCATAAGGGCAACCTCAAGTCGGCTGGTAACTACTTAGACTAGATTTCCTTCTCTCTCTGGACTGCCACCAATCGAGCATAGAATCTCTGGAGAGGCAGATAAAACCACTAAGTAGAAGGGTTCACCGCAATTTGTCGCACTGATAATAAAATCATCTTCATTTTTTCACCAAAATAGCTGACACAGAACGTGTAGCCCACCAACAATTTTCTCAAAAATTTGTCCCATTTTTTCGTATACACCTGCCTTACGGGAGCATTGTGAATAATGCCCGCATGAATGTTTGACCTGTCTAAATAACTGGCATCATTGCTAGCGCAAATCAGGGCACTAATTAACACAATTCACCACACAACTTCCCGACAAAGGAAATCAGGAAAGGAGTTAAAAAAGGGGCGTTAATCACATCACTGCGATTTAAGTATCAGAAATCTTTGATTGAAATTTACTATCATCATCTAAGACAAAATTAGGAGAATCCTACCGGGTACTGAAGAACCTGATAATACCAAGCATCAACAATGCAAAAGCAGGGACAACAGCTCTTCAGAACCCAAGTAGCCAAACTATTCAACAATTAAGTACGGAATAACGCTTCAATATTCAAACCTTGAGTTTGCATAATATCTTTCAGACGTCGCAAACCTTCGACCTGGATCTGACGCACTCTTTCCCTTGTCAAACCAATCTCTTTGCCCACATCTTCCAGCGTTTCAGCCTCATATCCCAAAAGACCAAAACGACGCGCTAATACTTCACGTTGCTTCGAATTCAACTCAAACAGCCATTTGACGATACTCTTTTTCATATCGTCTTCTTGTGTTGTTCCCTCCGGCCCGGTTTCATTCTCATCCGATAAAACATCCAATAGGGCTTTATCAGAATCACCGCTAATGGGGGTATCAACCGAAATGATACGTTCATTCAATCGCAACATACGGCTTACGTCATCAACTGGTTTATCCAGTTGCTCTGCTATCTCTTCCGGGCTAGGTTCATGATCCAATTTATGGGCAAGTTCTCTTGCTGTACGCAAGTAGACGTTGAGCTCTTTAACAATATGGATTGGCAACCGAATAGTACGGGTTTGATTCATAATCGCCCGTTCAATGGTTTGCCGAATCCACCATGTCGCATAGGTAGAAAACCTGAACCCGCGCTCCGGGTCAAATTTTTCAACAGCACGAATAAGGCCAAGATTACCTTCTTCAATCAAATCAAGAAGAGCTAAGCCTCTATTACTATAACGACGAGAAATTTTGACAACCAATCGCAAGTTGCTTTCGATCATTCTCTGGCGGGCCAGAACATCACCACGTAATGCCCGCCTTGCGAAAAAAACCTCTTCTTCCGCCGTCAGCAAAGGAGAAAAACCAATTTCGCCGAGATAAAGCTGTGTTGCATCAAGAACCCGCTGGCTCATGCCCTGCAATACATCTAAATCATTCTCAAAATCAGTTAGATCATCCCCATCGTTCTTCAATAATTTCTCATCGAAGTCGTCAGCTTCAATACCACTTTCATCTAAATCCGCATCATCATACAACTCGTTAACTTTCAGCGTATTTTGGCTCATAAGCTGCCCCTACCCATGATAATGCAGGCAGAATTCAGCATTCTGCCCAGTTTATCGCTGCGGAAGATAACGCAGCGGGTTTACGGATTTTCCCTTGTAACGAATTTCAAAGTGTAATCTTACAGAACTGGTACCCGTGCTACCCATAGTGGCAATTTTTTGCCCCGCCTTGATGTCCTGTTGCTCACGAACCAGCATTGTATCGTTATGAGCATAGGCACTCAGGTAGTCATCGTTATGTTTTATAATTATTAGATTTCCATATCCACGTAAGGCGTTTCCGGCGTAGACAACTCGACCACCTGCTGTTGCAAATACTGACTGGCCCCTGCTACCTGCGATATCAATCCCTTTGTTACCCCCTTGGGTATCAGAGAAACTCTCAATCATTTTACCTTCAGCCGGCCACATCCAACTGCTGACAGCGCTGTTTCCGCTGCTTGCGGTTGTCGTCGGTGATTCTAAATACGTATTGCTTACTGTTGACGTAGTTGCCCTTGGCAACATTTTTACACTCTTTTGCTTCCCGGAATTTGCAGGATACGCATTAGTTGATTGAGAATCAACCAGGGTTGTTTGAATTTGATTATGGTTATAAGTGGTTAACATCCCGCTACTACCGGTCCTCAAAGTCTGCCCCACCGTCAAACTGTAAGGTTCTGAAATATTATTTTTGCTCGCAAGATCACGAAAATCACTCCCTGTGATCCAAGCAATATAGAACAGAGTATCACCATGTTTGACTGTATAAGTATTGCCGTTATAGCTACCTTTAGGAATACTGTCATAATCACGGTTATAAACGATTCTCCCCTGCAAATTGCTATCAGCCGCACCCATTGACGAAGGTGAAGATGGCATTGGCGTAGATACAGCAGAATTGCCGGAAGATATTACCGGATAACGACTCCCGCTGTTTTGTTTTTGATCAATACTAGTGATAGGTGCAGGGCGAGTTGGTGTATTTGTACAGCCGACTAACCAGACTCCCATCAATAAACACGTTACAATCCGCTGTATTTTTTTCATTGGGCTTCCCGAATTCATATTTCCTTCCCCCATAACGGCAAAGATAAGCGTAAAAATTAATAATTCTTAAAGGTTATACATAACCACAAAAATCTCAAAACGAAAATAATTTCGCTTATTAAAGCAAATATAACCATTAATTGAAAAATAGTTGCAATAGACTATGAATTTAAGCCAGTTCCCCTTGCACAAGAGGCACAAAGCGCACAGCTTCGATCACTTCACTATGAAAACCATTGCCATGACGTTTCACGGATTTAAGAATTTGTGTATGCTCGCCAACGGGCAAAACCATCACTCCACCATCAGTAAGCTGAAGCATCAATTCTTGTGGGATATACGGAGGCGCTGCGGTCACAATAATAGCATCAAATAACCCACGCGACGGCCATCCTTGCCAACCATCTCCATGTCGGGTTGAAACATTATGCAAATCGAGCTGTTTCAACCGCCGTTTAGCCTGCCACTGTAAGCCCTTGATCCGTTCTACCGAGAAAACATGTTTGACCAAATGCGCTAATATTGCTGTCTGATAACCAGAGCCGGTACCAATTTCCAAAATCTTAGCATCTGGTGTTAATTGAAGCAGTTCAGTCATACGGGCAACAATATAAGGCTGAGAAATCGTTTGCCCATAACCAATAGGCAAAGCCGTATTTTCATACGCTTTATGTGCCAGTGCTTCATCGACAAAACGTTCTCTAGGCACAGCAGAAATGGCGGCCAGTAAACGTTCATCTTCTATTCCCTGCTGGCGTAATTGTGTCAGCAAATTTTTCATTGCCCGACTCAGCATTCTCCATCAACCTCAGCTTTAGCTAACCAATCTCTTACTAACGCCTGCGCTTTATACGCAGTCAGATCTACCTGTAATGGCGTAATAGAGACATATCCCTGTT
This sequence comes from Photorhabdus sp. RW14-46, assembly GCF_963887965.1. NCBI lineage: Bacteria > Pseudomonadati > Pseudomonadota > Gammaproteobacteria > Enterobacterales > Morganellaceae > Photorhabdus > Photorhabdus sp. RW14-46. Next base: position 62,191 of record NZ_CAWPHH010000020.1, read on the forward strand.
CCACCGCCGCAAAATCTGTTTCAGGGCCAGCATCATGTTTATCTCCCGGTGGCCCCAACCAGTAAAGCATGTTGCCTTTCGGATCTTGCATAGAATAAACTTCTTCCGCGGCATGGCGGCTACCACAACGTGTTACCCGAAAACCTTTAATGTGCTCAAGTGGCAGATCAGGAACATTCACATTTAAAATATTACCCGCTCTCAACGGCGTTGTTTGTAGCATTTGTAGCAAACGACAGGTGATTTCTGCCGCTGTTTGGTAATGCAATTCACCATTCAGTGAAATAGCCAATGCCGGCAACCCCAGATGGCGGCCTTCCATTGCCGCCGCAACCGTTCCGGAATAAATTACATCATCTCCAAGGTTGGGGCCGCGATTAATACCAGAAACAACGATCTCAGGACGCGGAAGAACCAGCCGATTAACACCGAGATAGACACAATCTGTTGGTGTACCACCCAATACCGAAATGTCACCATTCTCCAGCGTATTAACACTTAATGAACGATCAAGGGTCAATGCGTTAGATGCACCACTCCGATTACGATCAGGTGCAACAACCTGCACATGATAATTTTCTCGCAATGCTGCTGCTAAAACCTGAATCCCTGGTGCAGTTACACCATCATCATTACTCAACAATATTCGTAACATTATTTTGATCCTGATTGATAATTTCCCTGACCACACTGGTAGCAAAACTGCCAGCGGGTAACCAGAAACTGATTTTCACCGTGTCATTATCTTGCCATTGCCAACTCAGATTCTGAGGCTGCACCAGAATCGCCCTACGGCAACCCTCCACCCTTTCACGCTTGATAAGTTCCCACAACGATTCATAAGGCTGCAAATATTGTCGTTCAAAATCCGCAGCTTGGTGCTGTGTTCCCAATTCACCGTCACCAGGCAGCGGTGCAGTTATTTGTAATTCTCCATCGATCACCCGCTGTTGCAATAAAGGCAATTCAGTTTCGTCAGCAACAAACCAACTACCACGCCCTGTTAATTGTAGGGCGTCACCCTTTATTACCTGTTGTTGCTGTTTCAGAGCAATCCGCGCACTGGCTACCGCATTAAACATAGCACTACGACTCGCTGACAGATAAAAACTGCGTTTACTTCTCTCTTTTACTCGGATTTCATTATTCGCCCAACGCTGCGCTTGAATCAGATTCTGCCCATCCCGACCAAAACGCTGTTCACCAAAATAGTTAGGCACGCCACCTTGCTGAATCAGCCGTAATCTGTTTTCAACCAATTGGTGATGACTGATTTCCCGCAAAATCAGCGTAAATGAATTTCCTTTCAATGCGCCAATGCGTAGTTTACGTTTCTGACGGGCTGTCGTCAGAATTTCACATCCCTCAAGCTGAAACGAGGCAAAATCAGGTTCCTGTTTGCCCGGTAAGTGCAAACAAAACCACTGTTCTGTCACGGCATGACGGTCTTTTAAGCCAGCATAACTGACCGATCTAGACGGTATACCAGCGAAACGAGCAAGGCTATCTGCAACAAATTGGGTATTACAACCCGTTTTACGAATATGCACCATTAAGTGCTCACCTTCTCCATCTGGAGAAAATCCCAAATCTTCACAGACAATAAAATCTTCCGGCGAAGCCTTTAATATCCCCGTCGCTTCTGGTTGCCCATACAGCCAATTTAATTCAGCCAATACCATCAATTATTCCTTAACCAGCAAAGCAACCGCTTCGCAAGCAATACCTTCTTTACGCCCAACAAATCCCAATTTCTCGGTAGTTGTGGCTTTAACATTGATATCATCAATGTGACATTGCAGATCTTCTGCCAGATTGACTCTCATTTGTGGGATATGCGGCAACATTTTAGGTGCTTGAGCGATAATCGTAATATCCAGATTGCCAATCCGATAGCCCTTTTCTCTGATACGTGAGTAGGCTTCGCGCAATAATTTACGGCTATCCACCCCTTTAAACGCCGGATCAGTGTCTGGGAATAATTTCCCAATATCGCCCAATGCCGCAGCACCTAACAAAGCGTCCGTTGCCGCATGGAGAGCAACATCACCATCGGAATGCGCCAACAACCCTTGTTCATAAGGAATACGAACACCACCGATAATAATCGGCCCTTCACCACCAAATTTATGTACATCGAAACCGTGTCCGATCCTCATGATGCCTGTTCCTTTATTTTCTAGACAGATAAAATTCTGCCAATGCCAAATCCTCAGGACACGTGACTTTTATATTATCCGAACGCCCGTTAACCAACACCGGTTGATAACCACAATATTCCAGTGCGGAAGCTTCATCTGTAATATTAGCGTGTTGAGAAAGTGCTTTTGATAAACAATCCCTTAGTAACATCAATGGGAAAAACTGCGGTGTCAGTGCGTGCCAGAGATCTTGCCGTTCTACTGTATGGTCAATAATCTGACCAACCCGTCCGCGTTTCATCGTATCGCGGACTGGCGATGCCAGAATACCACCGCATGCCATATTTCCCTGTTCATCGGCTTCTGCTAATTGTAACAAACGGTCAAGATCGCCATGGTGTAAACAAGGGCGGGCAGCATCATGCACTAAAACCCAACAATTATCATTGCCAGTCACATGAGCCAGATGATTTAAACCAGCCAGCACAGAATCTGCTCGCTGTTCACCACCGGTTACCGTAGTAATACGCGAATCTGATACAACCTCAAGAGATTGAAACTGTGTGTCCGTGGGATTTAAAACAATCACAACATGCCGAATACGGGGATGATCAAGTAGTGCAGACAAGGTGTGCTCAATAATAGTCTTTCCAGCAATAGACAGGTATTGCTTTGGGCAATCCGAATTCATTCGGCTACCAATACCCGCTGCTGGTACCAAAGCAATAATATCAGCACAGGAACGAAGTAATAGATTGTTCATTTTAATTATTGAGTATTATTTGGAGTCGAGGGACGCGAAGTGTTTTCTTTAGATTTATCAATGATTAAACGATAGAAAGTTTCACCCGGTTTGATCATACCCAATTCACTACGGGATCGCTCTTCGATGGCTTCCTGTCCACCCGTAAGATCATCAATTTCCGCCGATAACTGATCGTTACGCGCTTTAAGTTTGCTGTTATTACGCTCTTGCATCGCAACATCATTCTTAACTCGCACATAATCATGAATGCCGTTTTTACCCAGCCACAGTGAGTACTGTAGCCATCCAAGTAAAACCAGTAATAGTAGCGTCAGTTTACCCATTTCCGCCCCCTGAAATATCTGTCAATCATCCCATAACTCAAAGAATGACGCCACTATCACAAAACAGGGTAGGAGAAAAATAGTTGAATGAAGCTATTTTACACAAGCACATCACTGAAAACGCAATAATGTGCTTTTTGTTGACGTTATCCGTGATGAATCCTTGAGCGTATAATGCCGCTCTTTTTCAATTCCACCAGCAACTGAGTCACGGAGGTTTCAACGGATTGCTGGCCTGGAAGATAAATCTCCGGGTTATCGGGAACCTCATAGACTGAATCAATCCCCGTGAAATGACGAATTTCACCAGCACGGGCTTTTTTGTACAATCCTTTCGGATCACGGGATTCACAAATTTCCAGTGGTGTATCGACAAAAACTTCAATAAATTGCCCCGGTTCCAACAGTTCACGAACCTTTTTCCGCTCTGCTTTATGAGGGGAGATAAAAGCCGTCAGCACGACTAAACCCGCATCGACCATCAAACTGGCAACTTCACCCACACGGCGGATATTTTCCTGCCTATCCTGTTCGGAAAAACCCAAATCACGACAAAGGCCGTGACGCAAGTTATCGCCATCAAGCAAATAAGTTTTTATTCCCCGTTGAAACAGGGCCTGCTCTAAGGCCCCAGCCACAGTGGATTTCCCTGAACCCGATAAACCAGTGAACCAAATAACCAATGCAGGATGTCCATTTTCAACCTCCCGCTGCGCTCTGGTCAGTTGATGTGGATGCCAGACAACATTTTCTAATGGCAGATTTTCAATGTCAGCCAATTTATTTACCTCCCAGTAAATCTCTGGCTCCCCAATGAGGGAAATGACGACGAATCAACCGATTCAATTCCAGTTCAAATTCGCTGAATTCTTTTGGCCCTTCATAAACGTCTGTCTGAATTTCACGTACCAACCCTGCACCAACAGTGACATTAGTCAGTCGATCGACCAAGATAATGCCGCCAGTGTCGCTATTTTGCTGATAGCTATCGAGCATTAATGGCTCTTCAAAAGAAAATTCCACCGATCCGATGGCATTTAATGGTAAATCTACAGCCACCCGTTGTGTCAGGTGAGTAATATCCACTTGATATTGAATGTTCTCAACTTTCCCACGGCTCTTTTTACCCGCCACTTTAATATCAAGGTTCTGCCCCTGCACCAAAGGCTGTTCAGACATCCATACCACATCCACCAGTGCATGCCGGGTAACCATCATCTCATCATCGGCAGAAATCAGCAGATCACCTCGACTGATATCAATTTCGTCTTTCAGCACCACCGTAATGGCTTCACCCGGAACAGCAAAATCCAAATCACCATCAAAAGTCACAATCCGCTCCACCTGTGAGCAGATACCCGATGGCATGACTTTAACTTTCTGCCCTTTACGTAAAATCCCAGATGAAAGTGTGCCACTGTAACCACGAAAATCGAGATCAGGCCGGCTAACATACTGTACCGGGAAACGCAGTAACTGCTTCGAGGCTTCCTTCTTTACATCAACTGTTTCAAGGATATCCAACAACGTTGGCCCTTCATACCAATCCATATTGCGACTTATAGTGACGATATTATCGCCATCAAGTGCCGAGATTGGGACAAAATGAACGTCCAAATTTGTCGGCAATTGACCAGCGAAATTCATATAATCCTGTTTGATCTGATTAAAAACCTCCTGACGATATTCCATCAGATCCATTTTATTCACCGCGACCACCAAATGGCGAATACCTAGCAATGTACTGATAAAACTGTGACGACGGGTCTGCTCCTGAACACCTTTACGCACATCAATCAACAGAATAGAGAGCTCACAAGTCGATGCCCCCGTTGCCATATTACGGGTGTACTGCTCATGTCCCGGCGTATCAGCAATGATAAATTTACGTTTTTCTGTGGAAAAATAGCGATAAGCCACATCAATGGTGATACCCTGCTCGCGCTCCGCAGCAAGACCATCCACCAATAAAGCCAGATCTAATTTTTCACCCTGGGTACCGATACGTTTACTGTCATTCTGCAATGTTGAAAGCTGATCTTCGTAGATCTGACGGGTATCATGTAACAAGCGTCCAATCAGAGTACTTTTGCCATCATCCACGCTGCCACACGTCAGGAAACGCAGTAATCCTTTCTCTTGTTGAGCGTGCAGATAAGCTTCCACACCGCCCTGTTGTTTAATTTGATGAGCAATGGTTTCATTCTGTGCAAGCGCTGACATGGTTGTTCTCCTTAGAAATAACCTTGACGTTTTTTCAGTTCCATAGAAGCAGATTGATCACTATCAATCAGCCGCCCTTGCCGTTCACTTGTCGTCGATATCAGCATCTCTTCAATAATTTCCGGCAATGTTTCAGCATCAGATTTCACTGCACCCGTCAGCGGCCAACAACCGAGAGTACGGAAACGAACTTTGCGCTGGCTGATAACCTCGCCCGGTTTCAGATCGATCCGATTGTCATCAACCATAATCAGCGTCCCCTCACGCTCCAATACCGGACGTAATTTGGCAAAATAAAGAGGAACAATATCAATTTGCTCCAAATAGATATATTGCCAGACATCCAATTCAGTCCAATTAGACAATGGGAATACGCGAATACTTTCACCTTTGTTAATCTGGCCATTGTAATTACGCCACAATTCAGGGCGCTGATTTTTAGGGTCCCAACGATGTGAACGATCACGGAAGGAATAGATCCTCTCCTTGGCACGTGATTTCTCTTCATCACGACGGGCACCGCCGAAAGCAGCATCAAAACCATATTTATCCAGCGCCTGTTTTAACCCTTCGGTTTTCATAATGTCAGTATGTTTGGCACTACCATGCACAAATGGATTAATGCCCATTGCTTCCCCTTGCGGGTTGCGATACACCAATAGTTCAAAGCCGTAATTCTTCGCAGTACGATCACGAAACTCGTACATTTCGCGAAATTTCCAGCCCGTGTCCACATGCAGCAAAGGAAATGGCAATGTTCCCGGATAGAACGCCTTGCGTGCAAGATGAAGCATGACCGAAGAATCTTTACCAATAGAGTAAAGCATCACCGGGTTTTCAAACTCGGCGGCTACTTCCCGTATAATATGAATACTTTCAGCTTCAAGTTGCTGCAAGTGTGTCAATCTTTTCTCATCCATTACAACTCCTTATGCAAAATTGACTACTGCCGGACGGCTTATCTTGGCAATAGATTGCTGCCCAAACCAAGCTATCTGATGGTGGAGTTGAGCCACCTCTCCCACCACCAGTAAGGCCGGCGACGGTGCCCTCTGCGCTAACTGTTCCAGTTCAAGCAAAGTGCCGGTTAACACTTGCTGTTCTAGGCGAGTACCACAACCAATGACGGCTACCGGCGTATCTTCTGCTCGCCCATGTAAAATTAATTGATGACTTATTAAGGCGGCTTTGACCGTCCCCATATAAATCGCCAAAGTCTGATGACCTCTGGCTAAAGCCGGCCAATCCAACTCATTACCCTTTTCTCGGCAATGACCAGTAATAAAAGTGATACTCTGTGAATGTTCCCGGTGAGTTAGCGGAATTCCTGCATAAGCCGCCGCCCCAATGGCGGCGGTAATACCCGGTACCACCTGAAAAGGGATACCTGCCGATGCTGCAACTTGTAGTTCTTCACCGCCACGGCCAAAAATAAAGGGATCACCGCCTTTAAGGCGAACCACTTTTTTCCCCTGTCCGGCAAATTTCACAATCAATCGGTTAGTCTCCTCCTGAGAAACAGAGTGATGACCCGCTCTTTTGCCAACGCAAATTTTATCTGCATCACGGCGAATCAAATCCAGTACATCACTGCTGACCAGATGATCATAAAGCACCACATCAGCCTGCTGAATAACCTGCAATCCCTTTAGCGTCAGTAATCCCGGATCACCAGGACCAGCCCCAACCAGAGCCAGTTCTCCCTGCAAATCAGACTGTTCTAGTTGTTGCTCAAGCTGTTTTTCCGCCTGTTGGATTTGACCGTTTGCAACCAACATAGCGAAACGACCATTGAAAGCCTGTTCCCAAAAAGAACGACGCTGGCGCATGGAAGTTAATCGCTGTTTTACTCGTTCACGCCAATTCCCGGCGATTTTTGCCATCATGCCAAGGCTGGAAGGCAGTAACGCTTCCAGTTTTTCTCGGATTAAACGCGCCAATACCGGCGCTTTTCCCGCCGATGAAATCGCCACCAAAACCGGAGAACGATCGATAATTGATGGAAAAATAAATGAGCAATGAGCTTGATCATCAACAACATTGACCAAAATACTGCGCTTATTAGCCTCAGAAAAAATTCGATGATTTAGAATGCGATCATCAGTCGCAGCAATAACTAAAAAGATGCCATCAAGATATTCAGGCTGGAATTCTTCCTTATACCATTCCAGCTCACCAACTTGATAACGCTGTTGTAATTCAGAGCACAATTCAGGTGCCACAACTTGCAATAATGCACCCGCCCGTAGTAGTAGAGTCGCCTTACGTGCGGCCACCTCTCCACCCCCGACAAGTAATACAAATCGCCCTTTTAGCTCAACAAATATCGGTAAGTAATCCACAATTGCCCTTGATATCCAGTGAAATATTTATACCCGTCATCTTTCAAGTTGCCTCTTTGTTGGCTGCACTCGCTCACCCCGGTCACATCGTTATCTATGCTCCCGGGGATTCACTCCCTTGCCGTCGCGAAGCATCTTGAAATCCATAGGGTATATAAGTACTGAAACTGTTTCGAATGAATATATGAGTCGGCGGTAAAGTTATAAAATGACAAAAAAGAATTAATAGTTCTGTAATGGAATATAGGTGATCTCGCCAAAACAACTTTTCATTATCATCAATCCCACTCAGGAAATACCGGGTTTTTAATTCTCATGTAACCCACATTCTCGCTTCAAGCCAAAAAAACGGGTTTGTTCTTCACTCATGCCCGGTTCCCATTTTTGAGTTGTATGGATGTCACCAACAGAGAGATAACCCTGTTCCCATAATGGATGATATTCCAAGCCATGTTTTGTCAGATATTGATGCACACGCCGGTTATCCCAGTCGATAATCGGCAAAATCTTAAATACTCCCCGCTGTACAGCTAAAACCGGTAATTTTGATCGACTTTCAGATTGCTGACGGCGTAAACCAGCAAACCAACTTTGTGCTCTCAGATTTTTCAAAGCCCGATTCATTGGTTCAACCTTATTAATCTGATTGTAACGCTCTATTCCCTCTACGCCTTGCTCCCACAATTTCCCATAGCGAGCTTCCTGCCAGGCCGGGGAATGCTCAGCACTGAATACTTGCAAATTCAGTTTCAGTTGCGTTGTGAGTTTATCTATGAATTGATAAGTTTCAGGGAATAGATAACCGGTATCAGTAAGTATGACCGGAATATCAGGATATTCTTGTGTCACTAAATGAAGACATACCGCCGCCTGAATACCAAAACTGGAGGAAAGAACAAACTCCCCTGGCAAATTTTCCAATGCCCAGTTTACTCTCTGGTGAGCATCCATCATTTCAAGCCGAAGATTAATCTCAGCCAGTGATTGCTCTTGTTGTTCAGCAGTCATACTAACACATTGAGATAAGCTGAATTGGCTCATACCGCCTCCTGCCAATCGTAAAAATCGCGGGCTGAATCCAGTACCGGCTTGATAATATCCGTGCGGATCAGGAAATCACCAAAACCTTCATTTGGCTGCCGACCTGTCGCCCAACGCCCAATAAGTTCATCCATGATGGATAAAATCGCTTGTGAGCTGATATTTTCTTTATACATGCGTGGAATACGGGTACCAATCCGATTACCACCAAGATGAAGGTTATAACGATCAAGCGCTTTGCCAACTAGCCCTACCTCCGCCAACATCGCTCTAGCACAACCATTCGGACAACCCGTCACCCGCAAAACAATATGTTCATCACCAATACCGTGTTTATTCATCAATTGTTCAACATGAGTGACAAACTCCGGTAAAAAACGTTCAGCCTCAGCCATTGCCAATGGGCAAGTTGGGAAAGAGACACAGGCCATTGAGTTTTTACGCTGAACTGTGGTTTTATCGTCAATCAATCCATGCCGACGGGCGATAGTTTCAATGCGTTGTTTCTCACTTTCAGGAATACCAGCAATGATTAAGTTCTGATTGGCCGTCAGGCGAAAATCCCCTTTATGTATTTTGGCAATTTCAGCAACACCGCTTTTCAGCGGCTTGCCGGGGTAGTCCAAAAGGCGACCATTCTCAATAAACAGTGTCAAATGCCATTTATCATCGATACCTTTCAGCCAGCCAATTTGATCACCACGACCAGTAAATTCATAAGGTCGGATTGCCTCAAATTTCACGCCAGCGCGTCTCTCTACCTCTGCTTTAAAAGTCTCAACACCAACCCGCTCCAACGTATATTTGGTTTTGGCATTTTTACGCTCAGTCCGGTTACCCCAATCACGCTGAGTTGTCACCACAGCTTCCGCAATTGCCAACGTATGCTCAAGCGGGATATAACCAAACTCACTCGCCATACTTGGATAGGTATTTTTATCACCGTGAGTCATCGCCAAACCACCACCCACCAACACGTTAAAACCAACCAACTTGCTACCTTCTGCAATAGCAATAAAATTCAGATCGTTGGCATGCAGATCAACATCATTCTGTGGAGGAATAACTACCGTGGTTTTGAATTTACGCGGCAAATAAGTCGAGCCAAGAATCGGCTCTTCATCGGTCGTTGCGACTTTTTCTTTATCCAACCAGAGTTCAGCATAAGCACGGGTACGTGGCAGTAAATGTTCTGAGATTTTCTTCGCCCATTCGTAAGCTTGCTGATGTAGCTCTGATTGAATAGGATTCGAGGTACAAAGCACATTGCGATTAACGTCATTCGCCGTCGCGAGCGAATCCAGCCCAACTTGATTCAGCAATTGATGCGCAAGTTTTACTTTCCCTTTTAAAATGCCATGAAATTGAAATGTCTGGCGGTTAGTCAACCGGATACTGCCATAAAGGGTATTCTCTTCAGCAAACTTATCAATGCCCAACCATTGCTGTGGCGTAATCACGCCACCCGGCAGACGGCAGCGCAACATTATTGCATGACGTGGCTCCAGCTTTTGCTCAGCACGTTCAGCACGGATATCACGATCATCCTGCTGATACATGCCATGAAAACGAATCAACAGGAAATTGTCCCCTTCAAAACCTCCCGTCAAGCCATTAGTTAAATCTTCACTGATCGTACCTCGCAGAAAATTACTCTCCTGCTTCATACGCTCACTGTCAGCCAGTTTACCTTCGACAATCAAAGGACCATGTTGTTTATCGTTCATTAGTACACATCCCTCTGATAACGGCGCTCAAAGCGCAGTTCACTTAAGAATTCATCTGCCTGTTCGGTATCCATGCCGCCATGCTCAGCAATAATATCCAATAACGCATGTTCCACATCTTTTGCCATGCGGTTTGCATCACCACACACATACAGATGTGCACCTTCCTTAATCCAGCACCATACCGCTTCACCCTGCTCACGCAGTTTGTCTTGGACATAAATTTTATGCTGCTGATCACGGGACCATGCCAGATCAATACGGGTTAACAGGCCATCTTTGACATAACGCTGCCACTCCACTTGATAGAGAAAATCTTCAGTAAAATGTGGATTACCAAAGAACAGCCAATTTTTCCCTTCAGCGCCATCAGCTTCCCTTTGCTGCATAAATGCCCGAAATGGTGCAATTCCGGTTCCCGGCCCAATCATGATGACAGGCGTGCGTGGATCGGCAGGCAGACGAAAATTATCGTTATGCTCAATAAAAATACGAATATCACTATTTTCCTGTAAGCGATCTGCCAGATAGCCGGATGCACCGCCAGTGCGGGCCCGTCCGTCAATTTCATAACGAACCACACCAACTGTAAGATGAACTTCATTTTCCATTTCTGCCTGAGAAGAAGAAATTGAATAAAGTCTTGGTGTCAAAGGCCGTAGCAAATCAATAAATTGCTGCGCCTCTGGTTGAGAAGCCGCTTCCCTTATCATATCGGCAATCGGCTTGTTGTGAGCGTATTGTTGTAATGCTTGTTTATCAGCAATCAAAGAAAGTAATTTTTCATCTTTCGCGAGAACGGCGTATTTTTCCACAATCACACTGGTATTTTGGGTTAGCTCAACATGGCTGATCAGCGCTTCTCTCAATGACAATTTCTGACCATTAACCTCAACTTGTTCTGTTCCCTGCAACCAGAGCAAATTCAACACTTCATCCACCAGCTCCGGATCATTTTCAAACCAAACACCCAAAGCATCACCTGGCTGATAACGCAAACCTGAATCACCCAGATCAATTTCAATATGGCGAATATCTTTATCAGAACCACGACCCGTTATTTTCTGGCAAGTAGCTAAAGCCGCAATCAATGGTGCCTGTTTAGTATAAGAAGTTGAAAAAACTTCATTTACCGATCTGTCCTGTGCAGAAGTAATCTCAGTTCCTGTCTCAGTTGGAATACGCTGTTTCAGGATTCCAGTTAATTGTTTACGCCACTGATCCGCAACCTGCTGATATTCGACATCACCATCTACACGCTCCAGAAGCCGTTGAGCGCCTAATTCATTCAGACGATTATCGAAATCTTTTCCAGCCTGGCAAAATCGCTCATAAGAGGTATCACCCAGACCAAAAACCGCAAATACCGTATCATTCAGCTTCGGCGCCTTTTTAGAATAGAGATATTTATACAATGCAACCGCTTCCTCAGCAGGTTCTCCTTCACCTTGGGTAGAAGCAATAATTATCAGTATCTTTTCTTGAGCAATTTGTTTGAATTTATAATCACCGGCATTGAATAGATTGACATTGAGTTTCTGTGCCAACAAATCCTCACGGAGCTGCTCAGCTAAACGACGAGCATTACCGGTTTGTGAAGCTGAAATTAATGTAATCGTCTCCTGTGCCGGAACCGCCGGAACCACAGCCTGAACCTGTGGTTGTTGATTCACCATTCCCCAAAAATAACCAGACAACCAGGCTAATTGAGTTGGTGAAAAATCCCCAATCTCCGATTGCAAACGCACTAGCTGTTCAGGTGAAACCGGAAGAAGTGAAATTGAAGGTGGTTTTATGCTCATGTCCTGTGCTGCCCTTTACGATTACCAATGTCCGTTATTTTTAGTAGAAAAAATAAATAGGGATGGTTTGTAAGGTTATCTCAGCGACTTGTGACTATTTAAAGAAACTATCGCAATATCAAATAACCAAAACGCCTAACCATATTTACAGATTTAATATATCTATAAAACAGTTAATAAGAGCAATAGCAAAAAAATGAAAAAACCAAGTTTAATTCAGAAGATCGGGTAGAATAGCGGGTTTTTTGAAGTCAGGGAGAACCACTATGAGCACAACGATTTTTAAAGATTTTCAGTTTGAAGCTGCCCACCGTCTGCCACATGTCCCAGAAGGCCATAAATGCGGTCGCCTGCATGGACACTCATTTATAGTACGACTGGAAATTACCGGGGAGGTCGATCCTCATAGTGGCTGGATTATGGACTTTGCCGATTTAAAAGCCCTATTCAAGCCTGTTTGGGAACAGCTAGATCACCATTACCTGAACGATATCCCTGGACTGGAAAATCCAACCAGCGAAGTATTGGCAACCTGGATTTGGCATAAAGTTAAACCAATAGTTCCACAACTCAGTGCCGTTATGGTGAAGGAAACCTGTACTGCGGGATGTATTTTCCGCGGCAAATGAAACAACTTACTGCACCAGGAAACCTCCAGTGCAGTAAGCTTTTCTCAGGCGATATTCAAATATTTATGTGTTTGCATAGAAAATCGCCAATTACGGGCAATACAGGTTTCAATACATAAACGGGTAGCTTCTTCTTTCTGGCTAATCGGTTGCAATGCAATAATACGTGATGAGTTGTCATTTAATGTCGCTAATAACTCATCCAATGCTTCAATATCCCTTTCCCTCGCAACTGGATATTTTATTTCATTAGCTCTCTGCAAAGCCTGCTGCAATATCCGGTAACCACCACGCATGTTAACTTTTGGTGAAACCGTCACCCAAGTAGCAGCAGAACATTTAACATGATACGTACCACTGGTTTCTATCTGGCATTGGTAGCCAAGACTTTCTAACTCTTCGGTCAGAGGAATAAGATCATAGAGACAAGGCTCACCACCAGTAATAACAACGTGGCGTGCGGTATATTTCTGTTGAACAAACAGCGCTGTAATTTGCTTAGGAGAAGCTTCACTCCATTCATTGCTTTCACTCGTCTTCAGCAAAATTGTTTCCAATGTCCGTTGCTTTTCCACTTCTTTCTCCCAAGTGTGTTTAGTATCACACCAGCTACAACCAACCGGACACCCTTGTAGACGAATAAAAATTGCCGGGACGCCGGTAAAAAAACCTTCTCCCTGCAATGTCTGGAATATTTCGTTAATCGGGTAAAACATACAAATCTCTGGTTTCATTAGGCAAGGGCGCATTATTGCAGATATCTATCCCTCGAACATCAATCTTTATGATAAGGTACGGGGTTTGCTTCGCTTAGCTAACATGCGACTTGTCGAGGCATTGTGTGCTTAAAATATATCTAGCACTGAGAAAGTGACAGGAATAAATAATGCAGAATAATGAAACTCAGCTGAAACGGGGTCTAACCGGGCGGCACATCCGCTTTATGGCATTAGGCTCCGCAATAGGCACAGGGCTGTTCTATGGCTCCGCAGCTGCTATTCAGCAAGCTGGACCCGCCGTATTACTCGCCTATTTAATCGGCGGTGCTGCCGTATTTATGGTGATGCGTGCATTAGGTGAAATGGCTGTTCACCATCCAGTAGCCGGTTCTTTTTCACACTATGCCAGCCATTACCTCGGACCTTTAGCCGGATTTCTAACCGGATGGAATTATATATTCGAAATGCTGATCGTCTGCCTGGCTGACGTTACTGCATTTGGTTTTTATATGAAGCTCTGGTTCCCTCATGTGGAACAATGGATCTGGGTACTAAGCATTGTCTGCTTTATTGGCGCAATTAATCTTTGTCATGTGAAGATTTTCGGTGAAATGGAATTCTGGCTTTCGATTGTGAAAGTCACCGCAATTATCGCTATGATTATCGGTGGCATGATTATCATGATCTATGGATTCGGCCAAGAAACAGATCATGCAACCGGCATTGCCAGTTTGTGGGAATATGGCGGTTTTATGCCTAATGGCATCAGTGGTGTGATAGCGTCACTCGCTATTGTGATGTTTGCTTTTGGTGGTATTGAAGTCATTGGTATTACTGCCAGTGAGGCCAAAAACCCCGAGAAAACAATTCCAAAAGCAATCAACGCTGTCCCTTTCCGTATTCTGCTGTTCTATGTACTGACTCTGTTTATTTTAATGTGTATTTATCCGTGGAATCAGATCGGTCAAGAAGGTAGCCCATTCGTACAGATTTTTTCTAGCTTGGGTATCAATTCTGCTGCCAACATTCTCAATATTGTAGTGATTACTGCCGCAATTTCAGCAATCAATAGCGATATTTTTGGTGCTGGTCGTATGATGTACGGCATGGCCCAAGAAGGACAAGCGCCTAAATCATTCACCAAGCTGAGCCGTAATGGCGTACCCTGGATGACTGTAATCGTTATGTCAGCAGTTCTCTTAATTGGCGTTATACTCAACTATATGATTCCGGAAGAAATTTTCGTTATCATTGCCTCTATCGCGACATTTGCTACTGTATGGGTATGGTTAATGATCCTACTTTCTCAGGTTGCTATGCGCCGCAAAATGAGCAAAGAAGAAGTTAAGACCTTGAAATTCCCCGTACCTATGTGGCCAATAGCGCCAGCATTAACCATTATCTTTATGGTATTTGTTATTGTATTACTGGGCTATTTCGAGAAAACCCGCATTGCATTAATTGTGGGAATCACATGGGTAATCTTATTATCAATCACCTACTTCTTTAGCAAAAAGAAAAATATTTCTCAAATCCATCAGATAAATAAATAATTTTCATTCATAAAAAATGCCAGATTAATCTGGCATTTATTTTAATTTACCCAAATGAAATATATTTAATATTTATCTCAATATAACTTACACATATTAATTAAAATAATTTATATATTATTTTAATAGAAATAAATTTTATTTTTAAAATATAAACCCATCAAAACAGATAATAAACAGTTACAATAAAGTAATAATGATATAATGTTTTTTCAATGAATTAAATAAGAATTTAATTCATAAAAAATAGATGGATATATTCTTATAATAAAGAGTTAATAAAAATTCACAACAAGAGGATTATGATCGGAGGCATCAGTAGGTATCACAATAGCATTAGCGATATTCAACTCTCGGTAAAAAATAAAATCTAAAGGTCTACCAAATGCGATTGTTCGATAGTCATCAGTAAAAGATACTTCTTCAAGGTGTAAATATCTGGTAAAACGTTTTAAAGCATTTAATCGTTGCTTACTCCATGCATTAAAATCACCAGCCATAATGACTGGGCCATTATGTAAACGAACATGAACACCAATATTATTCAACTGGCGGCTATACACATCCACACCAAAACTGAAATTTATCGCATGCACATTAATAACCATTAACTGACGATTATCTTGTAAAAGATAAACAGTGATGAGAGCGGACTTAGATAAACGTAAAAGAGGCTCTTTCTCTCTCAATGGGCAACAATAGACAGGATGAGAAGTTGCTAACGTCATTACACCAGAGGGGTGTTGTGGTAATAGAAATGCGGGAACTTGATCAGATATTAGGTAATTTGAGGTAGCAAATTCAACTAAATCAGGAGTTGTCTGCGCTTCTTGTAATAAAATCAACTGGCTTTCGTTAGTCAGCTCTTTCAGAACCTTTCGCCATGAAGGACGCTGCTGTTTATAGATATTCCATACAACAACCCTAAGCTCATTTGTACCAGTGATCAAAGGAGTACCTACAGGTAATGTATTCCCAAGCTGATGAGTCGACATAGGAAAGACACGTTCAACAGGTTGTCCAGCAACATATCTTATCGCATAGGTTTTTTTTACCACGTAAAAAACCTCTTAAGTACAAAATAACTATAAAAACTATCCGATTCTATCAAATATAATAAGGTAATTATTGATTTTAATACTCATAAACAGCAAAAAACCCTGAAATTTCTCTCAGGGTTTTCTCTGCAAATTAAGGTGGCGGTGCGGACGGGGCTCGAACCCGCGACCCCCGGCGTGACAGGCCGGTATTCTAACCAACTGAACTACCGCACCACCGAATTCTCTTTGATTTATATCGCTGTTACGACATAAAACTTAAATATCAAGCTTGGCAGCTTACAAACGGCTTTCCTGCCGTTTGCTCTTCGGGCCGTCGCCCCTCGCGACGTTCAAATCCGTTCCCGACGGAGTTACCCTACTCGCTACCACTGGGGCCTTGTATTGCTTTTCTATCGCCATACAACGCAAAATTAAAGCCTGGCAGTGTCCTACTCTCACATGGGGAGACCCCACACTACCATCGGCGCTACGGCGTTTCACTGCTGAGTTCGGCATGGGGTCAGGTGGGACCACCGCGCTATCGCCGCCAGGCATATTCGGTTTTCTTCCGGCCGTTGTCGCTCTTCTGCCACAACCACCCGAATCAATCTCTGAACAAGCTGAAAACTCATCTCTCTTCTGTCAACCGGCTTCTGCCGGCTGCCCTCTGAACACCAAAACACCTTCGGTGTTGTAAGGTTAAGCCTCTCGGTTCATTAGTACTGGTCAGCTCAATGCATCGCTGCACTTACACACCCAGCCTATCCACGTCTTCGTCTTAAACGTTCCTTCCGTGAC
>NZ_CAWPHH010000021.1:0-78284 GCF_963887965.1 Photorhabdus sp. RW14-46
GCACCCGGCTGCTACCGTTGCCTTTGTGGATTGAGATATTGCCATAAGCCAGCAGATGAGCCAGGTATTGCCCATCCCCGATACGCACAAGAACATTTACCGCGCCACCGGCGTAAACATCCATTTTTCCGCTCTTGCCTTGGTGAACCAAGACATTGGCTAAACCGGTACCACGGAATATCAGATCGCCCTTTTTACCTTTTTTTACAATCACGTTGGCAGCACCCGCACCATTAAAATGCGTATCACCGAACTTTGAGCCATGCAAAATAACGTTCGCCGCCCCCGCTCCTGTGAAATTAATATCTCCCCGTGTGACATCAGATGTAATAACGTTTCCACCACCCGCACCGTTAAAATTAATGTCATTACTGCTTGCAGATAATTTCACAAGGTCTTGATGATGATATTCTTTGCTATGCACTAATCGATGGGCGGTACGGCGCACTGTATTGATGTCATATTGAAGCTGGCTTAACGTGTAACCGGGGCAGACAGAGGTATACCCGTTAGCATAGGAAAACTCTTCATTGGCTAAATCACCCATATGATCGCCTGCTTTAGACCAGGCTGTTGCGATGTATTTGAGGTGCTTTGTTTCGGGATCATTGGCCAACTGAACTTCAACTACTTCGATATAGGATCCTATGACTTTGGCATACACATAAGTATTGGGTTTTCGGTTCGATTTGACTGCGGAAACATCGACTTTTCCCTGATCAGAAAAGACGACATACCCCTCCATTTTGGCATCGCCTAGCGAGATATCCTCCGCTTTAACCATCACACCACCCGCATAGGTTACCCACTGATCTGACAACAGGTTTTCCTCGATAGCATGGATCGTGACGGGTTGCAGACGCTCAAAGATTAAACCGGAAAGATGATAAGCGCCATTAGCATTTACCGTGATAAATCCATTGCCTGACGAAATTTCTTTCGCAGCAAGATTTTCAAGGTGATTGCCCGCTTTATACCAGGAAGTGGCATAATAACCGAGTTTGCCCGTAATGGGATTATTTTGCAGCCGAACTTTGCTGATTTTAGTGTACATTTTGTCAGCAAAGGCAAAAAGATAGGTATTCGGTTCAACGGTTGATTTCATCCCTGTGACTTTCTGGGACTCTTGGATCCCGCGTCCTCCCATCGTTGCCGTCGTTAATACGATCTCTTCAGCTTTAGCAAATTCCAGTGTCTCACCATCGAAATTGCTATTCGCGTCTATTCTGGTGATTACATTGTAAGCCCCCGCACCGGAGAAATTAATATTGCCATGCGCGACATCAGAATAGAGCTGGTTATAACCGCCAACACCTTCAAAAGTAATATCACCACGGGTCTGTTCATACTCGTCTTTATTTTGGTATACACGCTCAATTCGATTCGATGCCCCCGCACCACGTAAGATAATATTACCCTCTTTACCTTTACGTACGATGTGATTATCAGCACCGGCCCCGTTGAATGTAACATTACCGCGTTCTACCCGCGAATTGATACTGTTTGCAGCACCGGCACCATTAAATATCACATTTCCCTGTGAATCTTGATAACGGTTAAACCAGGTACGGTTAATGCCATTGCCTGCCCCTGCGCCGGCAAAATCTAAATTTCCCCGATTAGTTTCATGCCATAATTGATTATATCCACCGGCCCCTCTAAAACGAGTATCACCAGACAACCCTTTACGGACCAGTTTATTATAACCGGCCGCACCCGAATAATTTAAATTTCCCGTTTCACCCGTGTGATCAATAGCAGCCACACCGGCAGCCCCCGCAAATGACAGCCCGCCATTTCCCGTTTTATGAATACCGGTATAACCTGATACTCCCTTTACCGTAAGGTCGCCATCTGTATGGTATACATCGACTTTAAATGAACCAACGGTAACATCATCATTTCCGCCATAAGCATAAACTTCACCACCAGCCCCAATAGCAGTAATACTATTACCGTCATTATCGTCGTAATATCTTCCTGTAAAGAGATACACTGTACTTCTATTCGATGCTTTCCCCATCAAAAATTCCTTTAAATCATACAAGAGGGTATCTCCCCACCCTCTGGCTACACCAGCCGCTATTCGGTTACGGCGGGACATCCACTTAATGTCAAAAAATTCGGAGTGTTTAACGTCAAGTTTACACACTCCGATAACTACTTATCCCCTATCTGAAGGAAGGGCCTGCGCTCAGTGCTATTTGATCAAACAAATTGATCAAACAAAAAACCACTGTACCTGACGAATACAGCGGTTATTTTGAACATCCAGCTTCCCGCGGACAGTACAAGCTTTCTGGCCTTTCCACGGCAAAAAGACACGGCGGCGCAAATCCCTGGCAACTTCACGCCCGTGACCAAAAGGCGCAATCATTTCAGGAAAAAAGATATGTGGACCTGAGCGCCAGTCTGTGTGGATAAGCTCTCTTTCTCCCGAAAGAAGCTCATCTCGATTCTGCTCAGATAAAAAAGCCCAATTACAAAAGGCGATTGGGTGCCCTTGTCCATCTGCATAGTAGCAAAACTGATTCAGTTCAAATGCAGGCAAGATACGCTGTTGCCACTCGGACACCAGGTATCTTCGATGCAGAGGAGAATACTGGCTCAGCAGCATCACTCCTCCAATCATTGCCTGAATTTCTGCGGTATTCAGTTTCGCTGGTTGATGTATAATCGCCATGCGCTAATCAACCATGAGATTTTATTTTGTATTTTTAGATAGGCGTTTTTTAGCGTTAGCCGGCTCTTCCACTATAGATTCCGATGCAATTTGCTCTTCAGCCACTTGTGGCGCGGGTAAAAACCCTGCTGCAACTAATTTATCAAATTCAGCCGCCATTCGTGGATCTTCCAACATATTTTTAACCATAGAAACCATATACATAAATCCTGATGCTGGCATATGGATAACTTGCTTTAATTCAAGTTCATTATCATTTTCTGCCATTATCCCATTCGCCATACGATTAGGTTCTTGACCAACGAAATAAAGAGAAAAAACACCTTTATTATAATTAACACTAGAGATGGTTTGTACGAATTTTTCAGACATATTTTTATTTACCAAAAATAAACAACTTATTAATGAAGTTATACAATGTATACAACAAAGAATACATTTGATTCACGGATATCTTGAATTTTTATATCTATAAATACATTAAGAGTAAAAAAATCAATAAAATAATATAGAGAAAAAACTTAAAATCAACATTTACACACAAAAAGTCCTTTTACCCCACATATATAGTCCCATTTACCCACATCGATAATGACGATAAATATAAGATAATGAGTAACACTTAAATGCTACACAAAATTAATATAACAATTTGTTTTAATTCGTATTTTGTGGATTTTAAAGATATTTTTTCATGAATGAAATTGAGAAATTGACTATAGCATCATTAAGATTAATATTAATGATATATAATAGAAAAGAAAACATCACTGACATTGATAACTTAAAAAAATCTAATTGTTACTATTCATATATAAGTAATATAGAGGAAAAATTTAATTTATCGATTTCAAGTAAAAATTCCGTAAGCAAAAAGCACCATAATATACTTTTACCCGCAATCTTGTTTGATAATAATGGCCTACCTTTTGTTTTAGCCAAATCGAATAAAGAGAGCTCACTAATACAGAGGGTTGATAAAGAAAATCCTGAAATATGGTCCGAAGAAAGACTGATAAAAGAGTGGAATGGAAAATGGATTAAAATAAAACAGAAACAAGCTAAATTTAACATCCGTTGGTTTATTCCAGAATTTCTGGCACAAAAGAAAAATCTATGTGAGATACTGTTATTTTCCTTTGTGTTACAGATTCTTGCGCTAATTTCTCCCTTAGTTATTCAAGTGGTAATGGATAAGGTCTTAATCCACCAAGCGCTATCAACACTTGATGTATTAGTCTTTGGCTTAATCATCGCCGGCATCATCGAGGTGATTTTACGTGGATTACGAGAATACCAATACGCTCACACCGCAAACCGCATTGATATCAAACTGGGATTAAAACTAGTCCGGCATCTGTTCGGGCTACCTTTACTCTTTTTTAAATCCCGCCAAGTGGGAGCGATTGTTACTCGGGTGCGTGAACTGGACACCGTTAGAGAATTCCTGACCGGCTCAATGTTCACCTTATCTGTCGATGTTCTATTTATGTTTATTTTCATCTACGTGATGAGCCTGTTATCCGGCCTACTAACTTGGGTTTTTCTCGCAACCTTCCCTTTTTATGCCATTTTGGCGTGGTGGGTGACGCCTCGTATGGAAAAAGCGGTTGAACAACAATTCACCCATGCAGCAATAAATACCTCTTTTCTGACTGAAACGGTCTCTGGTGCTGAAACCCTGAAAAGTCTGGCGGTAGAGCCCAAATTCGTTCGCCGTTGGGATAGCCAGACTGAGAAGATGGTAGATACTAGTTTTGCAGTACAGCAACTGGGTAATCGCTCAAACCATATTGTTATGCTACTGCAAAAAGTTACCGGTGCGGCAATTCTCTGGTTAGGCGCATCAGAGGTTTTATCACTGCAAATGACCCTCGGTCAGTTGATCGCCTTCAATATGATGGTCAACCACACTTCCCAGCCATTAGCCAGACTGGTGGAACTATGGGGACAATTCATCAGAACACGGGTAGCCGTAGATAAATTAGGAGATATGTTAAACCTGCCAACCGAGCAACAATCCGGCCAGCAGCAGGTAGCACTGCATGGTGCAGTTTCGTTTAACAATATTGTCTTTCGCTATCAACCTGATATTCCGCCAACTATCAAAGGACTGACCCTTGATATCAGAGCCGGAGAAGCCATTGGTATCGTAGGTACTTCCGGTTCTGGGAAAAGCACGCTGGCACGTTTATTACTCCGCCTTTATTCCCCGGAAACAGGCGCAATCACCATAGATGGCATTCCATTGCAAAACATAGGGATCGAAACACTCAGACAACAAGTTGGTGTGGTTCTGCAAGAAAATTTCTTATTTAATAAAACAGTATATGAAAATATCGCTCAGTCGAAACCCGATGCCAGCCTAGAATCGGTGATTAAAGTCGCCAAACTGGCAGGCGCTCATGAATTTATTCTCAGGCTGCCGATGGGATATGACACAACCATTGCAGAAGGCGGGCAATCTTTATCTGGTGGTCAGCGTCAGCGACTGGCTATTGCCCGGACTCTCCTCGCTGACCCCAAAATCCTCATTCTTGATGAAGCAACCAGTGCGCTTGATGACGAGTCACAATCACGCATTCAATCAAATATGGCAGAAATTGCCCAAGGCAGAACGGTTATCACAATCGCACACCGCCTTTCAACTGTACGTCATTGTGATCGCATCATTGTTCTTAAACAGGGGGAAATTCTCGAACAAGGCTCTCATGAACAGCTAATTAACCACGGTAGACAGTACCGGAAGCTCTGGCAGTTACAACAAGAATTAAAACAGGAGATGCCTTGTCATGATTAAAGCGTTTAAGAATAAAATTAAAACCTGGTTGCGCCCTTGTCCGCAGCACTATGACTTTTTACCGACACATTTAGCATTGTCACAACGACCACCGTCACCTTTTGCCCGCTACACTGCAATCACGCTCAGTATCGGCATTATCATGGCCTTGCTCTGGGCTTATCTGGGTAAGTTGGATGTTCAGGCAACCGCAACCGGTCGCCTGATTGTCTCTGGCCGTTCTCAGATAATTCAGGCATACGAACAGAGCCGGGTGACCGCTATCCATGTTCAGAATGGGCAGCGGGTAGAGAAAGACGCCCCACTGCTGACACTCAACACACTCGGTGTTAACCAAGATATCACCCGGTTATTAAAGCAGATCGAATATCAAGCCCACGAAAAAATTCGTTATCAAGCTTTGACAGAAGAGCAGGAACCGACAAAACAGGAGCTGTTTCAGGCTTTGCCGGTATCTCAACAAACACAAGTTGCTGACAACTATTCCCGGGAGAAAAGAGAATACGAAGCGGTTGTAACAAATCTGAAAGCAGAGATGAACGTCAATCTCTCTTCTCAACAATCACGAAAAAGCGATATCAATGCGCTCACTAAGCTCCGACAAAATATCAGCCAGCGTTTAAAAGCACGTCAAACCTTAAGTCAAAAACAAGTGATCAGTAAAGTTGAATATCTTGAACAGGAAAAAGAGTTTCTGGAAACAGAACGCCTGATTGCCCAACAAAATGCGGAGTTTCATGTTCTGCAATCGCAATATATTAGCCTGGAAGAGCGCTTAAACAGCCTGAAAACACAAAAAGAGCGCGAATGGTTTGATAAAAGAAAACAGGCCGAAGTTCAATTGGTCGTTTTAGAGCAAGAGCTGGCAAAAGCTCAGGTACGGGAACAACTTGAAGTCATTCGCTCCCCCGTCACAGGAACAGTTCAACAACTCAGCGTCCATACATTAGGCGCGGTACTGCAACCAGCACAAAACTTGATGGTGATCGTCCCTGATGACAATGTGCAATTAGCAGAAGTGCAAATTTTAAACAAAGACGCCGGGTTTGTTTATTCGGGGCAACAAGTCACCATTAAGGTCGATGCTTTCCCTTATACACGTTATGGCACGATTGACGGCGAACTGTTGAGTATATCCAGAGATTCAACCACCGATGAACAGCTAGGATTGGTCTTTCCTGCTCAAGTGAGCCTTAAACGTAATAGCATTGCCATAGACGATACCCAGGTTGAAATTACCCCAGGAATGTCAATCGTCGCTGAAATCAAAACCGACCAACGCCGCGTTATCGATTATCTCTTGAGCCCTATCAGAGAGTATCAATCTGAAGCATTGAGGGAGAAATAATCGTGAACCTATTACCTTCTTCTGCTACTGACTCCAGTAACTACACTCATAATCAGGCGCTGAATTGCATCGTCTATGTGGGGAAACAATTTCATAAGCCAGCTACTGTCGATCAACTTCAACACAGCCTGGGTTTTGACTCCTTATATCTGAGTGAACTACAGCTGCGTGAAGCCGCCAACGCTATTGGGCTACACAGTAAAATTGAGCGATTAACTGTCAACACAGGGCCAACATTACCCTTACCGGCATTGATTGAGCTGGAACAACGGTGGTGGGTACTCATTGAAGTCGAGAATGACAATATTACCATTCTCGATCCTGTGACTGAACAAACTCAATCGCTTTCCCTATCTACATCTACGGGTAATAAAGAGAATGTATATAAGATTCTTTTAATCGCAGATCAGGAATTAACTAAGAAGCATGTCAAATTCGGCTTGAGCTGGTTTTATCCCTCCATTTTCCGCCAGAAAAGTCAGATAAGAGATCTGTTTTTGTTTGCCATGGTTCTCCAGTTATTTGCACTGGCCAGTCCGATCTTGTTTGAAAACATCATCGATAAGGTATTAGTAGGACGAAGTTTATCTAGCCTGCATGTATTAGGTATAGCTATGCTCGCTATCGCCCTTGCCGAACCCTTGTATAGCTTTATGCGCAACACCGTGTTTGGGCACATGGCAAGCCAGATAAATTCCGAGCTCTCCGGGCGACTGTATCGTCATCTGGCAGGATTGCCGCTGCAATATTTTAAGCAACGGCAAACAGGGCAGATCATTGCCAGAGTCAGAGAGATGTCTCAAATCCGCCAGTTTCTGACAGGTTCTACCCTGATGCTGTTGCTGGATTTAATTTTCGTCATCATGTTTATTGGCATCATGTTTTATTATGCCTGGATACTAACCTGGATTGTTATTGGCTCACTTTTTGTTTACTTCATATTATGGGTAGTCGCCGGGCCGGTTATTCGCCGCAAAGTAGAAGCAGAATATGAAACCGATGCAAATGCAACAAGCTTTCTGACTGAAGCCGTCACTGGGATTGAAACCATCAAAACCACCGCTACTGAAAACCGTTTCTTACATCAGTGGCAGCGTATTCTCAGCCAACAGTTGACTAAAAGCTTCGCGGCACAGAAAAGCGGTTTAATCGCAGGACAGGGAATCGATTTTGTCCAGAAATTTACCGCCGCGATCCTCCTATGGTGGGGGGTGACCGAAGTCTTACGCGGTGAACTGACTCCGGGGCAACTTATCGCCTTCAATATGCTGGCCGGACACGTCACGCAACCTATCCTCCGGCTGGCACAGGTTTGGCAGGATTTTCAGCATACGTTAATCGCGTTGAAACGTGTGGGGGATATTCTTGATGAGCCAATGGAAAACAGTAAACAGGGATTGGCTTCTGTACCTGAGCTGGAAGGCCAAATTGAATTCAAAAATATTCGCTTCCGCTACCATGACGATACACCGGAAGTTCTGGCGAACCTGTCGTTATTGATAAAATCGGGTCAATTTATTGGTATAACTGGACCGTCCGGTTCAGGTAAAAGTACTCTCACCCGTTTGCTACAAAGGTTATACGTACCTCAACATGGACAAGTTTTGATTGATGGCATGGATTTAGCTATTGCTGATCCCGTCTCTTTACGCCGCAATATGAGTGTTGTGCTCCAGGAAAGTATCCTGTTTTCTGGCAGCATCACCGATAACATTCGGCTGTGTAAGCCCAACGCAACAGATGCAGAAGTCTATCGTGCCGCTGAGTTAGCCGGAGCCATTGAATTTATTCAATCCCTTCCTCACGGTTTTGCGCATCCAGTTGGGGAGAAAGGAGTAAATCTTTCAGGTGGTCAAAGACAGAGAATCGCATTAGCAAGAGCGCTCTTGGTCAACCCAACCATCCTGATCCTTGATGAAGCTACCTCAGCATTGGACTATGAATCTGAAGCGGCAATCATGGCAAATATGGACGAAATATGCCGTAACCGAACAGTGATCAGTATTGCTCACAGGCTCAATACAATTCGCCACGCGGATAAAATCTGTGTGTTAGATCAGGGGCAAATTATCGAATTTGGCTCACATGACCAATTGCTCCAGCAAGGCGGCTTATACGCGCATCTGTGGCATCAACAAATTGGCGAAAACTAAATGGCAATTCAGCCAACTCTTAACAAAGACGGAATAAGTTTTGGCTGAAATTATTTTTTATTTTACTTGTTTGTTCAAAAAAATAACTCAATGTAATTAAATTATTCAAATTGTTACAATAAGTTATTAAGATGTTAGATAATGAAATATCTTGATACATCTTAATTTTTAAGTTGGAGAATTCTTATGGACAGGAATCCAGTTTCTTTAAGCGTGTTAGTATTTTCAGGAGGATCTCTGACTTCTATCACTGGCCCAATAGAAATTTTAACCACTGCCGCTCGTTTAGCCGGAGCGCCGGAGCCAGAAATCAATATTGTCACACAGGATAATCAGGACGTTGTCGGGATGGGTGGTGTTCGGCTAAAACCCAATAAACTCATAGGCGAAATAAAACAAACAGATATTGTCCTGGTGGGTTCAATTGGGGCTCCTTATTGCGATTTCGATCTTTGTACTCAAGAAACCTTAGATTGGCTCCAGATGATGGAAGAAAAAAATGTTCTTATCGTCTCCGTTTGTACAGGCTCTTTTGTACTGGCTAAAGCTAATTTACTCAATAACCGCAAAGCCACCACACACTGGCTATTTACCAAATTATTTAAGGACATGTTTCCGCAAGTACAGTTACATTCAGAAATAAAAGTCACCAGCGATAACAATATTTTTTGTACTTCTGGTACCTATGAATACAACGATGTCATGATGCATATTATTGAACAGATATATGGTCAAAATACCAGGGAAACCTGTAGTCAGCTCATATTTGGTAATATGGAAGGCCTCCCCTCTCATACTCTCGCAAGTTTTGTACCCTATCGCCAACATTCAGATACATTAATCCACAAACTACAAGACTGGATGCATTCTGCCCCATCAGACAGATTATCGGTTGGCAATTTGGCCGATAAAATTCATCTGTGTGAAAGGCAAATGAAGCGGCGCTTTAAGACTGCAACCGGCCAGACACCGATTCAATATATCCAACAGATTCGACTATCTCTGGCGAAATGCCGGTTAGAAAAATCGAATAAGACCATAGAAGAAATCAGCCATGAAGTTGGTTATGAAGATACTCGCTATTTCAGAGAGTTATTCAAGAAACTTAATGGGTTAACACCAATAGAGTACCGTAGAAAATACCAACACCGCTAAAACGGAAACTCAAGCATAATCCTTTACAGATAAGCAATGACGCCGCTTTTATCTTTGTCAGGCAGTAGCGATACACTAGAAGCTGGGGTATCATGGCGTGCTATATTTTATGGTATACGCCCTTTACTAATTGAATTTATGGCAAAAGAACAAATGGATCGCACCACTCTGGATTTGTTCGCAAATGAACGCAGACCGGGGCGCCCAAAAACCAACCCACTTTCCAGGGATGAACAACTCAGAGTCAACAAGCGTAACCAACTTCGCCGTGATAAGGTGCGTGGTCTGCGTCGTGTGGAGCTGAAAATAAATGCTGATGCAGTAGACGCACTTAACTTTCTTGCACAGCAACGCAACATCAGCCGCAGTGAACTCATTGAGCAAATTTTGCTGGCCCAGTTAGCAGAAAGTAACACCACGACTTGATAGCATTGAAGGCACGAAATCACACAAATTTGACAGAATTGTCCTGACTGTTTAGTCAGAATAGGATTTTGCTTTTTTATTAATACAATCAGAACCTTTTTTACTGATTTTTAACATTTTATACGTATATCTCATACAGAAATACACAAATAAAACAAGAGGTTATATTATCCTATGGCAATTATAGGTATATTTTTTGGCAGCGATACCGGCAACACGGAAAATATTGCCAAAAAGATCCAAAAAATTCTGGGTTCCGACATTGCAGAAGTTCATGATATTGCTAAGAGCAGCAAAGAAGATATCGAACAGTTCGATATTCTGCTGCTCGGCATCCCTACCTGGTACTACGGTGAAGCACAATGTGACTGGGATGATTTCTTCCCTACTCTGGAAGAGATCGATTTTGAAGGGAAGCTGGTCGCTCTTTTTGGTTGTGGTGATCAGGAAGATTACGCGGAATATTTCTGCGATGCGATGGGAACCATCCGTGACATTATTGAACCCCGCGGTGCCATTATTGTTGGTCATTGGCCAACCGAGGGCTATCACTTCGAAGAATCAAAAGGTCTGGCTGATGATAGCCATTTTATTGGGCTTGCTATTGATGAAGACCGCCAACCAGAATTAACAGAAGAGCGTGTTAATGCCTGGACTAAACAGATCTACGAAGAGCTGAGTTTGTCAGAAATTCTTGCAGGATAGCGACCTATCCCAGTAAGCGTAATTGGTGCAGGCCATTTCTTATCAATAGTGAACCCACGGTAGGTGAGAAGTGACTCGCTTCACTCACCCTGTGGGATCGCATTCAAAGGCTATTACTTTTGTCAAAACACGGCTTAAATCCGCTTTTTATTACCAAGAATGGCAAAAAATAGCCTAACCATGATAAATAGTAAGGTTATTCCTGCGTTTTATAAACGATTATTCTGGCAAAATGTGTAATGAAAGTTAAGGTTAACGTGGTTTTCATTTTCATTAGTCATGCCTATAATCATAATCTGATAACTAACTGGTACTTTTTGCAGTATCACTAAGTTCACTTTACTGAGTAACAGGACTGAATCCGCATGACCGACAACAATAAGGCATTAAAAGATGCTGGACTTAAAGTTACACTTCCTCGTCTGAAAATATTGGAAGTGTTACAGGAGCCTGAATACCACCATGTCAGTGCGGAAGATCTCTACAAGAAACTGATTGATAACGGTGAAGAGATTGGACTTGCTACTGTCTACCGCGTGTTGAATCAGTTTGATGATGCCGGTATTGTCACCCGTCATAACTTTGAGGGTGGCAAATCGGTTTTTGAACTCACTCAACAACACCACCACGACCATTTAATCTGCCTGGACTGTGGTAGAGTCATTGAATTCAGTGACAAATATATCGAAAGACGCCAGAAGAACATTGCTGAGCGTTATGGGATTAAACTTTCAAACCACAGTCTTTATTTATATGGTCACTGCTCTGCCGGTAATTGCCGCGAAGATAGTAGTGCACATGACGAGAAGTAATTCACTCCTGAGTTTTTATCCACCTAGAGAGGGGAACCCGCCAGGGTTCCCCTCTTGCTACAACATTATCATGCCTTTACATTATCAATTCGACTGTAACGTTTACCGTCCGGGCTGACAGAACGGATCAACACATCACCTCTCACTCTTGGGCGTTTATGGTTGTTATAAACTTCCCAGTTATGACCGCCATCCGTCGAATACTGGATTACCAATCCAGGCAGAGCAACATTAGCCCGCAAAATACCCCGTTTTACCTTAGCCCCCGGAACCGGTAGACGGTAAGCAATGCCCGCTTTATCCAGTTTACTAAGCTCACGTTGCCCTATCAGGTTAGCGAACCGGGTCCAGTCACGATTAAGCGCATCTATATCGACTTTATACGTTTCTCCACGCTTATATACCTGGCCCGGAATATAATCCAACTCCCAACCGGCCCGGTGCCATGCCCGTTCCGCTAGCGGCAACAAGCGCGGATAAATCATATATTCCATCTGCTCATCAGTCCGAACCGTTTCACTCCATCCTTGACCTGAAAGCCCATAGGCACCCGGCCACGGTTTATCACTTTTCGCACTGAATGCATTACCATCACGGTCAACGGAAGTTTCAGCATTTTGCGGTATGTTATTGGGCGCAAAACTAAAGATCTTAGCTTCATCGTTAAAGCGAGCCGCCCAATAATAGCCACGTTCTTGTGGATGAACTTCATATGGCATATCCAGATAAATATAATCTGGGCTAGATATCACCACGTCATAGCCTTTATTCGCCCAATCATTGACTGAATCAAAGCCGCCATCGTAGAGAGTGTCCCAAAAATTCACCCCAACGCGTTTGGTGGCAAAATCTTTAGCACTGCTAGCATGTTTTAAACCATCCTGCCATGCCTGCATCCTCTCGATACCATTAGCATTCACAATTTTGCTCACTTCAATTGCGAAGTCGCTGGCAAGATGATCAATGTCTTTCACAACATCCTGTTCTATCAACTTCTGACAAATCTGAGACTTAGCCCACGGTTTATCTTCCGCACTTTTATCAATGATGCCCTTACCCGGTACGATAGGACCATTTTTATCCTGGAATCCGTCTCCCAAACGGATATTCTTCGCTTCATCTCCCCCAAAATGCCAAGTCTCCAATGGTGAACCTGCTGCTTTATGCATAGCAGCAATTTCACCTATGACTTTCTCAACAAACCGTTTTGAAGAATCCATACACGGGTTCAAATAACTGCGGCGATCATAGAGCTGAACCGATGTTGCTCTGGTGGTATCCGTTGGATCGAGCAAACGATATTCACTCGCCCCTTTCACATTCCCCTGAGCAATTAATTTTTTATAGCGGGCTTCCATAGAAACAACCGCGGCACGAGCATGGGCTGGCATATCAATTTCAGGAATAACGTCGATATAACGAGCTTTAGCATATTTCAGAATATCAATGTAATCTTGACGGCTGAAATATCCGCTCCCCATGTTGTTGTTATCGGGGCCTGAACCCAATTGTGGTAATAAACATTGAGTTTCACTTAAATCATGACACCGCTGGCTGCCAACTTCCGTCAACTCAGGTAATCCAGGAATTTCCAAACGCCAACCTTCATCATCAGACAGATGAATATGGAGTTTATTCAGTTTGTAACTTGCCATTTGGTCAAGCAAACGCAGAACAGCCTGTTTACTGTGGAAATTACGCCCTACATCAAGGAGTGCACCACGATATTCAAAGCGGGGCGCATCTTTTGCCGTCAAAGTAGCAATCTTCCTATCGCCATCAACAGGAATTAATGACAACAGAGATTGAAGACCGTAAAACACCCCGGATTGGTCAAAAGCAACAATTTGTGCCCCATTCTGGGTCACATTCAGACGGTAAGCCCCTTTAACCTGCCAATCTCCAGGAAACTCTGAAGAGACAATCTGGGTCGCAACTGAATAACCACTATCCTCTAATTTAATGCCTTGATCAGTAAAACGTTTTCTGACAAGAATAACTGCCTCGTCATTTAAACCACCCAATTCCAGTCTCACCCCGCCAGATAAATCAGCATCCTCGGGAAAAATCTGAACCTCTTTTGGTGTCGGGATAATTTGCCCACGCAACTTCTCTGATCCAACCTTTTTGACCTGCAAATTCTTCATATAACGGTTTTCAGGCGTCATCAAAATATTGTTATCTGTCTGTGTGCGTTTCCACTGATCATCGGTGAAAGCAGATAAGAATTGACTTAGATCTTCTGTATCCGTACTAACAAGCACTTTAGGCTTCGCATTACCCGACGTTGCATACCAGCGAGGTAGAAAATCAGTGCTGTAAATCTGCCAGTATTCTCCAATAAACGGCAGTTTTACCTGCTCATTAGCTTTAATACCGGTGAATTTTTCGGTTGGCTCCAGTCTATGTAAATCGCCCGTAATACGCGTGATTTTAAACTGTTCATTATCCACGCTCAGGACCTGACGAATACTGTGGAAATAAATAGCCCAGTCAATAGAGTCAATCGCCTGATTACCATTGGTTAAAGTAATATCCACTCGATTACATTTAGCCCAATCTGCCCCCAGTACCGCACAGTTAACGCCGTGATCTCCTGCCTGATTATCAACAACCTTATAATTAACTTTTAATTGACTCAGTGCATCAACCACTTGCTGCGCTGTTTGGGAAGCATATGCAGAACCCATAAGTCCAACAGTTGCAGTCAGTGCTGCTAATGTATGCAATTTAAATTTCTTCATTATTACCTCTTTCAAACACAAAAGTTATGTAAGGTAAGCCACTGCTCATAGGCACTAAGAGCAGCAACAACGAGCCATGAGAAGACAATAGACGGCATGATGACGTTGAATTTAATCGCTTTCTCGTTTTGGAAAAAAAATGCCAATCTTTACGCCATATGTAACCATAAAATTACTGCCAAAAATGTAAATAGATTTACAAAATAAAAAACATTACATTAAGAAAGAAAATTAAAATCATCTAATCGACATCTATAAAGATTATTTTTCGCACCACAAATTATCAATAGTGAAAAAAGGATTTTTTGTAAAACATGACAGAGAACACATTAAAAAATAACGAGATAGAAGTTATACACCTCATTGATATAAAAATAGAAATAATACAAAAACGAAAGATTAACACTATAAGAAAATACTAGAAAACAGATCGATTAATACAAATACTTTCTAACTAAAATAGATATAAAATTATTTACCAATGATAATATTTAAAAAAATAAACTACCAATTGTGATTTGTTTTTCTATTATAGAGAATCATTAAATGATCAAAGTTTAACTGAATAAAAAATTCAATAATTGAGATGAAATTAATATATATATACCACCGGGATATTGCTAATAACATCTATCCCGGTGAAAACATTATCTGTTTTTAAATACAATCTATAAAACCTACACTTACTTAAATTCAAAGCTCTTCACGAACAGCAAGACCTAAGTTTTGCAACATTGGGGCATTCTCACATGCAATATAGAATACTTCATTAATAGCACTACTATTGACATGTTGATGCCATGCCCATACAGGAACATATATCGCATCACCGGCTTTCCATGAAATATGTTGTTCACCAATGAGTGAATACCCCTCCCCATTAACGATATATATTATAGTTTCATAACTGTGTCTGTGTTTACGGGTCGATTGTCCAGGTTGTAACCCTCCCAGAGTCATACTGAGAACTTTACTAGGTAAATTAACCATAGCCACTTTATGGCGCCTTTCATTTGAGAAATTCAAATCTTGACTCACTTCAGAGTTCAATACATTTTCATGAATCAATTGAGTAGGCTTATCTTCAATTAATTCTCCGGGAACTTTACCAAAGTCTCCAGATGAGAAAAACGTTTTTTTCACTATAATTACCTCTAATATTGTAGTTTATTGTAAAGTTTGTATTTTTTAACTATCTTGAAATAATACTCAACATATTTTATCTTAGTTACCATTTCGGCCTATCTTCCCTAATTATCCTAGCAATACCATGTCATATGCTGGTAATTTCTGACAAACGTACAAGAAGTACCATCAAAATTACCGATAAGTTTTTTTATAAAATTAACTGTATCATTCTGCGTAATAACAGTGGTGGTTGAACTATATTATCGTTCTATATCCGTTATCTTTCAAGTTGCCTCTTTGTTGGCTACACTCGCTCACCCCGGTCACATCGTTATCTATACCCGTCATCTTTCAAACTGCCTCTTTGTTGGCTGCACTCACTCACCCCGGTCACATAGTTTGCTATGCTCCCGGGGATTCACTCCCTTGCCGTCGCGATCCATCTTGAAATCCATTGGGTATATACACTTTCCACAAGCGCGCTTTTCTTAATGTGCTAACACCAAACCCCAATAATATTTCGACTGCTCGCTGACTTTTTTATATGCGCACCAGATGTATTAGTTAACCATTATATTATTAACCCTATTTCATTAGCGTTAATATCTTCATCCCAGAAAATCATCCCTTACTTACCGACAATTTTATCCAATATTGAACTTATGTTGTCAGGAACCCTATCACCTCTCCAAGCAATATATTGGTCAGGACGCACTAAAAGGAGCCTGGTTTGATATAATTGCCAAGCATCATGACCGGGAAGATCAATAATCTTGACCGGAATTTTACGTTGATATGCCTGAGCTAATAATTCAGATATATCGGGAAAATGAGATCCTACCCGAAGCAAACTAAACCCGGTGCCTAAAATATCGAACAGAGATACCTTGGTGCCAGGAATAGGTGTGAGCCATAAGTGCGGCAATCTCCCTCCGGGTACACTACTTGGTTTATAATTAAGCCAATCATCATCCGGTACGGGATCGCTATTAATAATATGAGAAGAACTATCATATCGGGCACCAAGTTCCACACCGATAGAAGTAAATTGACAGCGAAAATGACTTAACTCAATATTAATCTTTTCACGCGCCAGATCACCCGCATAATCCGCATCCTCTAAATTTGCAGGCACATATAGTGATGCTGTCTGCCGGGTATAAGAACGTGCAGCGGCAGTATTTCTCCATGCAATGGGACGACGCTCGCTTTCATAAGAATCCATTAACGCATTACCTGCCCAGCCATTTATAGACGCAACAATTTTCCAAGCTAAATTGCTAGCATCGTCGATCCCTGTATGCATACCAAAACCACCGGTGGGAGCAAATAAGTGAATAGAATCTCCTGCTAAATATACCCTACCCTCAGAATATTTATCAGCAACGAGAGCAACACCGCCTTTCCATATCGTATTGCCAAGGACTAATACCTCAACATCTGAACCTATTCCTGCCTGCGCTATGCGAACGACTTCCAAATCATCGATAACTTTCCCATCCTTACTCTGAGTCACAAATAAAAAATCATCTTTACCGTCCAGGCAGATAAATAACATATTTTCCCTAGGTGAAATAATATTGTATATCCAGGATTTTTTGTCTCGTAATAATCCCTGGTGAATTCCAGGAACACGGATATAACTGGAAACCATTCCACCCGTTAGAAAACCTGCCTTAGCTTCAACGGTTCCTTCGTAAACTATACCAAGCTTAGATCGAACAAAGCTCTGTCCGCCATCACACCCAACCATATATGCAGCTTGCCAAACTTCATCTGCATACTTTCCATCAATATGCTCCGCATAAAGTTTTACTTCATCTTTATACTGGACAAAATCTTTAACGCGCCAGCCATATCTTATTGTAATATTTGGACGACTCTTTGCATGTTGTAGTAGAAACCTTTCAACATACATTTGATTTGCACGTATTATGGGTTCTGGAACGGGATCTGTCGAAGCCGCATTTTCGCGCATAGACATTTTCTCCATTTCCGACGGTAACGTAATCCGTGCAAGCTCCCATCCATTAAACTTGGTAAAATATGATACGTCCAAAGGGAACTCTTTTGGCACGCCTAATGACCGAATAGGCTGAGATATGCCTACACGACGAAAATGCTCCATAATACGGGCACTATGGGTACTGCCTTTAGGCTGCCATCGGGTCTCTTCTTCCAAATTAAAGATAACGGAACGAACACCATATAAATCCAAAAATAAAGCCAACATTAGACCAACGGGTCCACCACCAACGATGGCAACAGGTGATACAGAAATATTTTCCGAAGTCAAAATATACTCTCCTTAATAATGATTAATAGCAATAAATATTTCAGACCAAATATACCCGTCATCTTTCAAGTTGCCTCTTTGTTGGCTGTACTCTCTCACCCCGGTCACATCGTTATCTATGCTCCCGGGGATTCACTCCCTTGCCGTCGCGATACATCTTGAAATCCATAGGGTATATATTAATTAAAAAATTTATATATCTGTGAATTATCTCCTTTTCCTCGCTCCTCATATAAAACAAAATAGTTATAACCATGTTCTATGTATCATTCACTAAACACCGTTTCATTTCTCTGGCAGTTAAGCTCCACAACTCTTTTTCCTGAGTAATTGTGATACTTTCTCACTTCTTTAAGGAAACGCTTATATATCCGTTATCTTTCAAGAATAAATAAAAATGAGAGCTCAAAAAAATAACATCAAAAATTTCACTATTTTTTAATATTTAAAATAAATCATCATATCCAACAGAAACGAATTCATTTATCTTATATCACACTACACTAAACAAGGTATTCTTTATCGTTTCCTTAATGTAATAAACAATATTCTGATAATCTCCCTCTCATACTGTCATAACAATAATATACCCGTCATCTTTCAAGTTGCCTCTTTGTTGGCTGCACTCCCTCACCCCAATCACATAGTTATCTATGCTCCCGGGGATTCGCTCCCTTGCCGCCGCGATGCATCTTGAAATCCATAGGGTATAACTCTTACGTCGTAGTTTAATTCTAAAAAAGAGGTATCCTAAATTCTTAGTAAAAATACCGGTGAACTGAAAGTGAGTTGGTGGGAACACATCTTTGTGAATGTTAAAGAACCACTCCATGCGTTCAAACTCAGAGACATCGGGAGATTCAGCAAGAATCAATCTTTTTATAATTGCAATAACCGTATTTTCATAAAAACCTCCATTCACAATATTTTACCTTCGCCATAATTAACTCTAATTACTGGATGTATATACCCGTTATCTTTCAAGTTGCCTCTTTGTTGGCTGCACTCTCTCACCCCCGGTCACAGAGTTATCTATGCTCCCGGGGATTCGCTCCCTTGCCGTCGCGATCCATCTTGAAATCCATAGAGCATAATTAACAATTTCTAAAATCCCATCTGGAAATTTTTATTTCTTTCATATTTATCGAGAATTTCAGGAGAAATATCACTTACTTAGGTTTTAGAACTTTACCTATTGCCATCGAAGAAATTTGACCGAAACTATTCACAACAACGACATATTCTCTAATATAGTATTTCTTCTCGACCTTTTCCAATATTAG
This sequence comes from Photorhabdus sp. RW14-46, assembly GCF_963887965.1. NCBI lineage: Bacteria > Pseudomonadati > Pseudomonadota > Gammaproteobacteria > Enterobacterales > Morganellaceae > Photorhabdus > Photorhabdus sp. RW14-46. The sequence continues at coordinate 19,534 of NZ_CAWPHH010000021.1, forward strand.
TTGAACAATTTATTGTCCAACAAAATTTACATCTAAATTTAACTTTCCATTCAATAGAATCAATAATTACTAATTTCGTTTTTTTATTTTTGACATCATACGAGTTCAATCCAATAATTATTACATTATATATGATTACGATCGTTTGTATTACTTATTTTGCCAAAAATATACCCACCAATGCTTTATGCTGATATTTCATCACTAGAAACTATATCAAGTAACTTTGCTGTACATGTCATTATGTACACAAAGTATCTCAATCACACTCGGATAAAAGCATCGTTACATCTGTATTTGTCCTGATATTGCTTTGATACAGTTCATTAAGCATCCCAATGCGAAAACGCACCATTTCTTCACCAACCGCAATAACATCCCCCCTTCGGTAAGGTTTCTCTTCAATCATTCGATCAATAATTTTTCTCATCGCAATTGCATGATCTTCATCCTCTTCAACATGGATTCTAAAGAAATGTAATGCATCATCAGGTGCCTTTATTAATTGCAAGGCATCTAAAATTGGGCCATAAACTAAAGGTACGATCGCCTCAGCACCTAAACACAGTGCCGCAAGCCCTCTTAGAGAATCATCACTGCGGCAGTGGCGAAACATGGCATCAATCAGTTGTTGAGTACTGTTAAGAATCGGGTCACTTTTAGGAACAGCGTTAATAGCCGTCATCGCTTTTTTATATAACTTTGCATGAGATATCTTTGCTGCATCGGTTCCTGTTAGCTCTTCCAACAGATTATGAGAAAGCAGCATAAAATCTTTTTGATCTGCTAAACCTCCCATCAATGAACACAGATAACGGGTGAAATATTGTGAATAGTAATGGTGCTGGATCATAAACTTTCTTAATAAATTCTGGTCCGCCTCTCCAGAACGGCAAGCGACCAAAAATATATTCGAATTAAGCTCCTCCAATAACACTTTAGAGAAAACATCTTGCCATAATGGAGATAAAAAATAACCGGCCTCTTCTTTAAGCTCGTTTTGAGTATTGATAGTGAGTTCCATAATAAACCCTTTTAGTAACATTCAACCGATGAAATAGATGATATACAAGCTCTTCTCAAGCCAAAAATATTAGTTCTATGTTTATGCAACCCTATCAATCTCTTAACAGAGATTGCTGTAAAGCCGTAGGTAAGAATATAGATATTAATGCTCCAACTCAGTTCTACTGTGCACTGTATTCAAAGGGATAAACGCGGCAACAAGACCAGCAGTCAGGACAAGTGAAATTTTATTTACGTTCGATCCTATGTCTATTTTGGTTTTCATGACCATTTCAATTTTCTTTCAGCCTTGAATCTGTATGGCTTTCCGCTATATATACCCGTCATCTTTCAAGTTGCCTCTTTGTTGGCTGCACTCACTCACCCCGGTCACATAGTTATCTATGCTCCCGGGGATTCGCTCCCTTGCCGCCGCGATCCATCTTGAAATCCATAGGGTATAGCAGCTAAATAAAGATAAATTTTATTTCATACTACAGATTCGCTAATAGTGAATAAATAGACCTAAAATCACTTCTGAAGTGACTTTCTTGTCACCAATAGTGACCTAATAAAAATCCCAAGAGGCCCAAATGAATAATTTGAGTGGATTCATGATCTTCATCCATGTCGCCGAAGCTCGTAGTTTTGCAACCGCAGCCCGGCAACTCGGACTCTCTCCTTCGTCCGTTAGCAAAAGCATATCCCGATTAGAGGACAAATTAGGTGTCCGCCTGCTCCAACGTAGCACCCGTAGTGTCAGTTTGACGGCGGAAGGCACACTGTTCCTTGAGCGCTGTAAACGCATCCTGGACGAGATTTCCACTGCGGAACATGAACTATTAAGCTCTATCTCTGCCCCTCAAGGCCGCCTGCGAGTAAGTTTGCCATTGCTCAGTAACCTGATGTTACCCGTATTATCTGCTTTTGTGGCTTGTTACCCACAGATAGAGCTGGAACTGGATTTTAGTGATCGATTAGTTGATGTTATCGATGAAGGCTTCGACGCCGTGGTTCGCACCGGGGAACTCAACGATTCACGACTCATGAATAAACGTATAGGGTCTAGCCGTTTTATCTATGTTGGCGCTCCAAGTTACTTTGCACAACACGGTAAACCATCACATCCCAGAGAGTTACTACACCACGCCTGCTTGATGCATCGTTTTCCCACTACCGGCCTTTTAGAGAAATGGCCGCTATGCTTAGGAAGATCCGAAATAGACATACATCTTCAAGCAAAGATAACCAGCAATCATGTCGAAACACTGCTACACATGGCGATTCAAGGCCACGGCATAGCCTGTTTGCCTGATTTTACCGTTAAACAAGCATTAGCTAGCGGTACATTGTTAACAATCTTGGATAAGTGGGCGGGTACTTCAAGCACCTTCCGTGTTCTCTGGCCATCTAACCGTTGGGTACTACCTAAAGTCAGAGCTTTTGTCGATTTCATGGCAGATAATTTATTCCCAAAAGAGAAATGAAAATGCCCATAAATGACATAATTAATCTCTTTGACTTTATTCTGTAATTCCGACACCTCGTTTATCCATGACTCAATCTTCTCTAGTAATGACAAATTTAGCCATAAAAAAACTGCACCTCAATGCTGGATTAAGTGTCCAACTTGTGAGGTACAGTTCATTATCTCAATTAATCCTGAGAAATTTTTGCCCAAGTATCACGCAGGCCAGCGGTACGGTTAAATACCAGATTTTCTGCACTGGAATGACAACTATCAGCACAGAAATAACCTTCACGCTCAAACTGATAAGTTTGTTCTGATTTAGCATCAGCTAAACTTGGCTCAACAAAGCCCTGACGGATCACCAGTGATTCTGGGTTGATTGTCGCCAGAAAATCATCCTCCGCACCTGGGTTCGGCACGCAGAACAGACGATCATACAGACGGAATTCAGCAGCAACCGCATGAACCGCACTAACCCAATGAATAACACCTTTCACTTTCCGACCATCCGCTGGATCTTTATTCAACGTTTGATCATCGTAGCTGCAATAGATTGTCGTGATATTATCGTCAGCATCTTTCTCAACGCGCTCCGCTTTAATGATATAAGCGTTACGCAGACGAACTTCTTTACCCAACACCAGACGCTTATATTGACGATTCGCCTCTTCACGGAAATCTGCTCGGTCAATATAGATCTCACGACTAAATGGCACTTCACGGCTGCCCATCTCCGGTTTGTTCGGATGATTAGGCATACTCAAAATCTGCTCCCCTTCTGGCATGTTTTCGATCACTAATCTGACCGGATCAAGAACAGCCATTGCACGAGGCGCATTTTCGTTCAGATCATCACGGATACAAGATTCCAATGCTGCCATTTCCACATTATTATCCTGCTTGGTGACACCAATACGACGACAGAATTCACGAATAGACGCGGCAGTATAACCACGACGACGCAAGCCTGAGATCGTTGGCATACGTGGGTCATCCCAACCTTCAACAATCTTATCTGCCACCAGCAGATTCAGCTTACGCTTAGACATAACCGTATATTCAAGGTTCAAGCGCGAGAATTCATATTGGCGTGGACGACAATCAATGGTGATATTTTCCAGCACCCAGTCGTACAGGCGGCGGTTATCCTGGAACTCCAGCGTACACAGCGAATGTGTAATACCTTCAAGCGCATCAGAAATACAGTGAGTAAAATCGTACATTGGGTAGATGCACCATTTGTTACCACACTGATGATGCTCTGCAAATTTAATCCGGTACAAAACCGGATCACGCATCACAATAAAAGGGGATGCCATATCAATTTTAGCGCGCAGACAAGCTTTACCTTCGTCAAATTCACCGGCACGCATTTTTTCGAACAACACCAAGTTTTCTTCAATAGTGCGGTCACGATATGGGCTATTTTTGCCCGGCTCTTTTAACGTACCACGATATTCACGGATCTCTTCCGGACTCAATTGATCAACATAAGCCAGACCTTTGTTGATCAATTCAATAGCATACTGATACAGCGTATCGAAATAATTAGAAGAGTAGCAAATATCACCGCTCCACTCAAAACCTAACCACTGAACATCATTTTTAATAGAATCGACGTATTCAACATCTTCCTTAACTGGGTTGGTATCATCAAAGCGCAGATTACACTGCCCCTGATAGTCCTTTGCAACACCGAAGTTCAAACAGATAGATTTTGCATGACCAATATGCAGATAACCATTGGGTTCAGGCGGGAAACGAGTATGTACCGATGTATGTTTACCAGTTGCCAAATCTTCGTCAATTATCTGACGAATAAAGTTTGTCGGGCGGGCGTCTGCCTCACTCATTGTTTTATACCTCAATAATGCCAAAAACGCGTCACATAACCGCCTATAATCCAACAAGCAGTGCCGAGAAACAACCATTTGTTCGTGTAAAATGGCGATTCAGTACAAAGTTGGAGCGAAAAAACACTCAACAGTAGCACATGTCAACAATACAGCTCGCTTTATTATAATTATCCGTGAAAACAAAGGAACATTGAGTAAGTTATGATAATGAAATAACCCGTGAGACTGGTTTTTAACCCATATTTCATTCAACCATAACAAATATTACCTAATAACAATCATCCAATTTTAAAAAATAAATAATTGATACTATATCTATTACCAATGACTATTTGATAAAATTAAAATAAGTCTATAATTTAAATTTCCAAATTATCTATTGATTGATGCTTTTACTCTGTAAATATAAACAAATAATTATATATATCAAATTTATTATTAAAACACTATTTATGATGTTCTAAATTGAAATTTATATAAAAAACAAAAAATAATAATAAGTTAATTTTAGAATCAATTCGATAATTCAACTATTTCACTACCGGATTTTAGCCAAATTACACTGCCATTCTAATAGGTCTTTATTTAAAAATAAATTTACAATCATGCTAATAAAATAAATCTATTCTTGTCTGTACATCACGCTATATATACCCGTAATCATTGAAGATGCTTGATTTTATCCGAAATGGAGATCATTATCCTCGCTATGAAAATATTTATTACATCAGAACAAAAAATCAAACTTGAACGTCTTCACGACACCACTCGTGATGGTCAGGTACGAGACAGAATAAAAGCGATCCTTCTGGCTTCTGAAGGGTGGAGTTCTGTGATGATAGCCCAGGCATTGCGACTCCATCAGACCACCGTTGACCGCCATATCAGTGATTACCTTAATCAAGGTAAACTTAAATCTGATAATGGAGGGTCTGATAGTTTGCTTTCCCGAGAACAAACTGATTTTTTAATCAATCACTTATCTCAACATCTTTTCCATCACACCCATGAAATCGTGGCCTATGTTGCTCAGCTCTGGAAGATTACCTTTAGCATTCCCGGCATGAATAAATGGCTACACCGTCAGGGTTTTTCTTATAAAAAACCTTGTGGCGTCCCTCATAAATTCGACGCAGAAAAACAGCGACAATTTATTGAATATTATGAGAATCTTAAAGTCACAGCGAAAGACGAACCCATCCTTTTTCTTGATGCTGTTCACCCGACTCAAGGCACCAAACTCAGTTATGGCTGGATGCGAAAAGGCGAGAAAAAAACCGTCAAAACAACAGGAAGCCGGACTCGCCTGAATATATTGGGCGCCCTCAACCTGAATGCCATTGGTCGTACGGTGTTCCAGGAATATCAGACCATCAACGACTACAACATTTGCTGTTTTTTCAATGAAATAAGAAAGTCTTATCCTGACTATCATCAAAAAATTCACCTTATTGTGGATGGAGCGGGTTACAACAAAGCTCATCTTGTGAAGGAGTGGGCTTATGTTAGCAATATTGAGTGACATTACCTTCCTCCCTATAGCCCAAATTTAAACCCGATAGAACGATTATGGAAGGTCATGAATGAACAGGTTCGAAATAACCGTTATTTCTCTGATAAACATGAATTTCGAGACAACGTCTTCAAATTTTTCACCACAACGCTACCGGATATAGCGGACTCGCTGATATCTAGAATTAACGACCATTTTCAGGTGCTAAAAACTGCATCTTGAAGTTTCTTGGGTATACCCAATAGATTTCAGGATGCATCGCGGCGGCAAGGGAGCGAATCCCCGGGAGCATAGATAACGATGCGACCGGGGTGAGTGAGTGCAGCCAACAAAGAGGCAACTTGAAAGATGACGGGTATAAACTCTTTAATTTCAAAAGCGTGTTTTGAAGCAACATCTTCCCGCGATTAACTTATTAAGTTAATTCAGTTAAAAATTTGAACCCGTTTACTATTTGAACCCATTTACTACAGATGACTCAATTTATGCAATTTTAAACAATATCGCTACAGTGATCACAATTACTCACTTATGTGTAGCTTTTTATTATTTTTCAACTAAAAATAAGTTGTATTGCTGTTATTAATGGCGAGCTATTTTTCAATAAAATTTCCTACAAATAAGGTAAGCATTATGGGTATATTCAATTACTTGCAGCGATTGGGAAAAGCATTAATGCTTCCCATTGCCACGCTTCCCGTAGCAGCACTTTTGCTACGTTTCGGCCAACCCGACGTATTTAATATTCCTTTCATCGCCAGCGCTGGCGGTGGTATTTTTGAAAACCTCCCGCTACTATTTGCATTAGGTATCGCAATAGGCTTAGCAAAAGATAATGCTGGCGCTGCCGCACTGGCAGGTGTCGTCGGTTTTTTAGTACTCACTAAAGCCACGTCAGTCATAGACTCGACTATCAATATGTCTTTTTTCGCAGGTATTATCGCAGGTATTGTTGCCGGTCATTGTTATAACCGTTTTTCAAATACACGTCTGCCAGAGTTTCTCGCTTTCTTCGCCGGTAAGCGATTAGTCCCTATCATGACCGGCATTATTTGTCTGTTCATTGCATGGATATGTGGCTATGTATGGCCATATGTCCAGCACGGTATTGATACTTTCAGCCTTTTAGTATCAAAGAGCGGCATGGCCGGATGGTTTACTTATGGTGTGCTTAACCGCTCCCTCATTCCATTTGGTTTACACTATATCCTGCATTCTGTTTTCTGGTTTAGTCTGGGTGACTGTCTGAAAATTACTTATGACTTAGCCAGTTCTGTACATAATATCTGCCTGGCACCGGATATTGTCCGTTCTCTGACCATCGGCGCAGCGGTTCCAGGTATTGATGGCTCTACTATTACCCAAATAGCCACCGATATGAGCCGCGGCGACTTGAACCGTTTCTTCGCCGGTGATCCACATGCCGGAATCTATATGGCCTGGGCTTATCCTATCTTTATGGGCGGTTTGCCCGGCGCTGCATTGGCAATGTATCTTGCAGCACCAAAGGAACGTCGTCCTCAGATTGGCGGGATGCTATTATCCGTCGCTTTAACCGCATTTTTAACCGGTATAACTGAACCAATAGAATTCTCATTCCTATTCCTGGCTCCAGCTTTATATGTTCTGCATGCCATATTGGCTGGTGTTAGCATGGTTATCGTCAATTCATTGGGTATTCTGCATGGCTTTGGATTCTCTGCCGGATTAATTGACCTTGTATTGAGCTGGGGTCTGGCAACCAAGCCGTGGTTGTTAATCCCATTAATCGCCTTATTCTTTGTACTGTATTTTGTTTGCTTCACCCTCATGATTCGTATTTTTAACTTACGTACACCAGGCCGCGAAATTGGAGAAACAACTCAAGCGACTTCCGCCTCCCAAGACAACGAAACAATTCAACATTACATTACCGCTCTTGGTGGTGCACAAAATATTCATGCCATAGATGCCTGCATTACCCGTCTCCGTTTAACCGTTGAAGACAACACACAATTGGATGAACACCGGTTAAAACAATTAGGTGCAAAAGGCATCCTGAAAATAGGTAAGCAGAGTGTTCAAGTGGTATTGGGACCCCAAGCAGAAAGTATTGCCGGGCAGATACGTACTCAGCTATCCTCAGATAGACCAGACAAAAGATCGTAGTTAAAAACACCTCGAACTTAAAAGGGAACTCATCTCTCGTTCCCTTTTATTTTTCTTGCAAAAATAAGATGACTGAATCAGTGACAAAAACAGTAAAATTCATCATTTATCCTATTAATTTTCTGGCTATTTTTTGTATCTTATTTTAATATAAAAAATATCTATGAAGTACAGCATATCTCTGCTCATAAAAATGATTTAATATTCACGCGATAAAAAGATTAGTTAATCAACTAATTTATCCAACTGCTATAATTTCTTGTTTTAAGAGGCAATTATGAGGCTGATCCCCCTAGCGAATGCAAGTGACGTTGGTAAATGGTCCGCACACTATATCGTTAGCAAAATCAATGCATTTAACCCCACCGCCGAGCACCCTTTTATTTTGGGGTTGCCAACCGGCAGTACACCACTGGCAACTTATAAGGAATTAATTGCTCTGCATAAAGCAGGGAAAGTCAGTTTTAAATATGTCGTGACATTCAATATGGACGAATATGTCGGTATCACCGAAAATCATCCACAAAGCTATCACCATTTTATGCACCAGAATTTCCTTGATCACATTGATATTCCAAAGGAAAATATCAATCTGCTCAATGGTAATGCTTCTGATGTCGAAACAGAATGTCAACGTTATGAAGACAAAATTAAATCTTACGGTCAGATTCATCTATTTATGGGGGGCGTCGGTAATGACGGTCATATTGCTTTCAATGAACCCGCATCATCCCTGACTTCCCGTACACGCATTAAAACACTTACCGTAGAAACCCGCACGGCTAACTCCCGCTTCTTCGATAATGATATTAATCAGGTGCCTAAATACGCCCTGACCGTAGGTGTAGGCACGTTAATGGATGCAGAAGAAATTATGATCCTCGCAACGGGTCTAAATAAGGCCCAAGCCATTCAGGCAGCAATTGAAGGCAATGTTAACCATATGTGGACAATAAGCTGTCTGCAAATGCATCCTAAATCCATCATTGTCTGTGACGAACCAGCAACAATGGAATTGAAGGTAAAAACAGTCAAATACTTCCATCAACTGGAAGCAGATATTATCGGCGAATTCGCTAGCAAAAAATAAGAATCTACGCAGCCTGATGTCTCTCTCAGGCTGATTACCGCCATTATCTTCAATCATCATCTCCCGATCCCATAGGAGGCTAAGATGTATGCTTTAACCAACTGCATTATATATACCGGTCACAATAGACTAGATGAGCATGCCGTTATCATTGCAGACGGCTTAATTAAACGAATTTGCCTAACACAAGAGTTACCCGAACATATTGAAAAACGTGATCTAAATGGTGCAATTCTTTGCCCCGGCTTTATTGATCTGCAAGTGAATGGTTGTGGTGGTGTTCAGTTCAACGATCAGTTGGAAAACATTTCAGAAAAAACGCTGGATATCATGCAAAGAACCAATGAACGCTCTGGCTGCACCAGCTATTTGCCGACTCTGATTACCAGCACAGACGAATTGATGATGGCCTCTGTTGAGGTAATGCGCACTTATCTTAAACATAATCAGCATCAGGCTTTAGGCTTGCATCTGGAAGGACCTTATCTCAACCCAGCAAAGAGAGGCACTCATAATCCCGAGCTTATCCGTAAGCCCACATCTGAAATGATAAATTTCCTGTGCAATAACGCTGATGTCATCACTAAGTTGACCCTCGCACCGGAAATGGTTGAGCAAAAGTATATTCAGCAGTTGGTAGAAGCCGGTATTATTGTTTCTGCCGGTCATTCAAATGCCAGTTATGAAGAGGCCCGACAAGGATTCCAAAACGGAATTACTATCTCAACCCACCTTTATAATGCCATGCCAGCTATTTCGGGACGCCAACCCGGCTTGATTGGCGCTATCTTTGATACACCTGAAATCTATGCTGGCATCATCGCTGATGGTTTACACGTTTCATGGCCAAATATTCGTAATACTAAGCGTTTGAAAAATGATAAATTAATTCTGGTAACGGATGCGACCATCCCAGCAGGACTTGATCCCGCCATCAGTAAAATGGCACATTTCACCTTTGCGGGTAAGACCATATACTATCGCAACGGATTATGTGTTGATCAAAACGGCGTTTTAAGTGGCTCCTCTCTCACTATGATAGATGCCGTTAAAAATAGCGTTGAACATGTTGGTATTGCATTGGATGAAGCACTGAGGATGGCAACTCTTTACCCTGCCCGCGCAATTGGTGTTGATAAATATCTTGGCACTGTTGAAACCGGGAAAATCGCTAACCTCTGTGTTTTCAATCACGACCTTAAAATCTGCACGACCATCGTTAACGGAAAAGAAACTGAACTTTGACGGACTAAATAGCTGATGAGTTATAACAACACACAAAAACAAATTGGTAATATTGACCTTGTAAAACAACTTAACGGGGCCGTGGTATATCGGTTGATTGATCAACAAGGGCCAATCTCTCGCATTCAAATTGCTGAGCAAAGTCAACTTGCGCCAGCCAGTGTGACTAAAATTACTCGTCAGTTACTTGAACGCGGCTTGATTAAAGAAGTCGATCAACAAGCCTCTACCGGAGGCCGCCGTGCCATTTCCATCGTTACAGAAAATCGTCACTTCCATACTGTTGGTGTCCGCCTTGGTCGCCATGATGCTACTCTTGCTCTTTATGATATGAGTGGCAAGGCATTGGTTGAAGAACATTATCCACTGCCTGAAGCGACTCAGCAAAAAGTTGAAAACCAACTTATCAACGCAATAGAAAATTTTATCCAGCAAAATCAACACAGAATCCGCGAACTGATCGCCATCTCAGTTATCCTGCCCGGATTAGTTGACCCAGATACCGGCATCGTCCGTTATATGCCTCATATCAAAGTAACCAATTGGACTCTGGTCGATAACCTGAAAAAACATTTCAACATTAGCTGTTTTGTTGGTCATGATATCCGCAGCCTGGCATTAGCTGAACACTATTTCGGTGCCACCCGTGATTGTGAAGATTCAATACTGGTACGTATCCATCGGGGTACCGGTGCCGGGGTAATTATCAATAGCCAGATACTTCTCAATAATAGAGGAAACTTAGGTGAAATTGGTCATATTCAAATTGATCCACTCGGTGAACGTTGTCACTGTGGCAATTTTGGCTGCCTGGAAACTATCGCCGCTAACTCAGCGATAGAAGCGCGAGTTCAGCATCAATTAAAGCAAGGTTTTCCAAGCCAGCTAACATTAAATAATTGCAATATCAGAGCTATCTGCCAAGCTGCTAATCAAAATGATCCTCTAGCATCTGAAGTCATAAAAAGTGTCGGCCATTACCTCGGCAAAGCTATCTCTATCGCGATTAATTTATTTAATCCACAGAAAGTTGTTCTGGCGGGAGAAATTACTGAAGCTCAGAAAGTACTCTTACCCGCTATTCAAAGTTGTATCAACTCTCAGGTCCTGAAAGAATTTCGTCAAGATCTGCCGATCGTTATTTCTGAATTAGTCCACTGTTCTGCTATTGGCGCCTTCGCTCTGACTAAACGTGCTATGCTTAATGGTGTTCTGTTACAACACTTACTCGAAAGGTAATGTTATTTTTTGTTGATTTTGTCATCAAAATGCTTACATGCCAAACAAACAAGCGACTTTAAACAGATTTCGAGAAAAAAGCAGTTGACGCATTTAACTGATATACGCATAATGCGCCCCGCAACGCCGATGAAGGTAATGCAAAAAAGATGGCTACGTAGCTCAGCTGGTTAGAGCACAGCACTCATAATGCTGGGGTCACAGGTTCGATTCCCGTCGTAGCCACCATCTTTGCGGGAGTGGCGAAATTGGTAGACGCACCAGATTTAGGTTCTGGCGCCGCAAGGTGTGCGAGTTCAAGTCTCGCCTCCCGCACCATTCATTCATCGAGTTGTCGTTATTCAGATGGGGTATCGCCAAGCGGTAAGGCACCAGGTTTTGATCCTGGCATACCCAGGTTCGAATCCTGGTACCCCAGCCATAATTCTGATAACACAATTCTGACAACATGTTGTACAGTGACCACTTTCAGTTGGGGTATCGCCAAGCGGTAAGGCACCAGGTTTTGATCCTGGCATACCCAGGTTCGAATCCTGGTACCCCAGCCACTGGATATCAATCACTGGTATTTTTTAATAGATTTTCTCACATCAAAAAAGGCTACGTAGCTCAGCTGGTTAGAGCACAGCACTCATAATGCTGGGGTCACAGGTTCGATTCCCGTCGTAGCCACCACTTATTGGGGTATCGCCAAGCGGTAAGGCACCGGATTCTGATTCCGGCATTCCCAGGTTCGAATCCTGGTACCCCAGCCATATTTATCAATGTGTTACGTGAAGTGATATGTTGAAAAAATCCACAGAAAGAATAGAAAAAGAATATACAGGTAGAATATCTTTTGATGTAGAGGGCCACCGAGAGGTGTCTTTTGCTTTCCAGCCCCCTATCTTTTCTTGCTTGCTTGTTAATTACTGCATATAAAGAAAAACAAATTATCCACGCCATAATTAATATAGATTTACGACGTGCTTGTGAGCTTCACTACCAATCTATACGTTACAATCCTAACGCATACTTAAGCACCGTTTTTTTCATTACGCCAGCCCGTTGAGCTGCCATCAGCGCCAGATTACGAGCAACTTTCAGCCCTGGCAATTCATTACTGAACACGGTGTAAAATAGATCCATTCCAGCTTGCATCATTCGGTTATCCGGCATTCTACGACGCTGATAACGCATCAATACTTCCAATGAATCCCACTGCTCTGTTAATTCTCTCGCCTTCACCAAAACATCAAGCAGAGTATTCACATCCCGATAACCAAGATTTACGCCTTGCCCGGCCAGCGGATTAATGGTATGAGCTGCATCCCCCAACAATACTAATCCTTCACGCACATAACTGTTAGCATGATGACGAGTCAAAGGAAATGAACCGGCGGCAACGGGAGTCACTTTACCTAACCGTATAGGAAATGCCTGGAAAATCTCCTGTTCAAGTTGAGCCATTGACATTGCCTGTAATTGTCGTATGCGTGCCGGTTTGTCGTACCACACCAGCGAAGCCCATTGATCAAACAGTGGAAGAAACGCTCTCGGGCCAGAAGGAAAAAACTGCTGCCAAGTAATATCCTGCTGGGGCTGTTCTGTTTTTACCGTGATCAACATACAAGACTGTCTGTACTGCCAGCCACGACTGCCAATTCCTGCCATTTGCCGAACCTGAGAACGAGCACCATCAGCCCCGACAATCAAACGAGCAGCCATCTCCGTTCCATCAGCCAGAGTCACTAACCAACCCACTTTCTGCCACTGCATTGCTTGCAATACTGCCGGGCATAGCAAAGTCAAATTGGGATATTTTTCAAACTGCTGCCACAGAGCCAGTTGCAAGATACGGTTTTCAACCATATAGCCCAACTCAGGCAGCCCTAAACTTTGAGCATCAAACACCAAATTAGAATCATTCTGTTCCCAAGTCTCTAATGTACGATACGGCGCACTGCGCATCTGTAATACCCCATCCCATGCGCCAAGTTGTTTGAGCAAATCTACAGAAGCACAACTGATTGCTGATACACGCACATCAGGCTGACTCTGTGCATCATAAGATTGTGGTGGTTGATGATCCAATAAAGCAACTGTCCAACCTTCCTGTGCCAACCCCAATGCTGTTGCAGCGCCGATCATGCCAGCACCGACCACCACTACATCAAAAATCTGTTGTGAATTATTCATATCAACCATGCTATTAACCCATTGATTAGTACAGTGTACCGAATTTTTAATTCTCCGGTAGAGAATATCCTGTTTAACAGTCTGGTCACTGCTCCTGCAAATGACTACAATATCCGACAACTTTATGCCTAATACACAATTGCTTTTGCCGTGTAATAACACTTTTCAGCGCGGTAGAAAGCTCGGATGCACAAGAAAATGTCGACGATAAAAAAACTGTATATTAAAACTTGGGGCTGTCAGATGAATGAATATGATTCATCTAAAATGGCCGACCTGCTGGAAAGTACTCACGGTTATCAGTTAACCGATGTCGCCGAAGAAGCAGACATTTTGCTATTGAATACCTGTTCAATCCGCGAAAAAGCACAGGAAAAGGTTTTCCATCAATTAGGCCGCTGGAAAAACCTAAAAGATACTAATCCAGATCTCATCATTGGAGTCGGTGGCTGTGTAGCCTCTCAGGAAGGCGATTTCATCCGGCAACGCGCTCAATGTGTAGATATCATTTTCGGGCCGCAAACATTGCATCGTTTACCTGAAATGATCAACCAGGTGAAAGGTACCCGCAGCCCGGTTGTTGATATCAGCTTCCCGGAAATCGAGAAATTTGACCGTCTACCGGAGCCGCGTGCTGAAGGTCCATCTGCATTCGTTTCTATTATGGAAGGTTGCAACAAATACTGTACTTTCTGTGTCGTACCTTATACCCGCGGAGAAGAAGTTAGCCGCCCATGTGATGATGTTCTGTTTGAAATCGCTCAACTTGCCGCTCAAGGCGTACGCGAAGTCAACCTTCTCGGTCAGAATGTGAACGCCTATCGTGGTGCCACTTATGATGGTGATATCTGCTCTTTCGCTGAGTTAATTCGTTTGGTAGCGGCTATAGATGGTATTGATCGTATTCGCTTTACGACTAGCCACCCAATTGAATTTACAGACGATATTATTGCCGTTTACGAAGATACACCGGAATTGGTTAGCTTCCTACATTTACCGGTGCAAAGTGGCTCGGACCGTATTCTAACGTTGATGAAACGCGCACATACAGCCCTTGAGTATAAAAGCATTATTCGCAAACTGCGTAAAGCACGTCCTGATATCTTGATAAGCTCTGACTTCATTATCGGATTCCCTGGTGAAACCCAAGATGACTTCGAGAAAACCATGAAACTGATCGCTGATGTCAATTTCGACATGAGCTACAGCTTCATCTATTCTGCTCGTCCGGGAACGCCAGCAGCCGATCTGCCTGATGACGTTAGTGAAGAAGAGAAAAAACAGCGCCTTTACCTGTTACAACAACGTATCAACCAACAAGCTATGAGCTACAGCCGTGCTATGTTGGGCAGTGTACAACGTATTCTGGTTGAAGGAACTTCCCGTAAGAATGTGATGGAACTTTCTGGCCGTACCGAAAACAATCGGGTTGTCAACTTTGAAGGCCAACCTGATATGATTGGCAAATTCGTTGATGTTGAAATTGTTGATGTCTACGCCAACTCACTACGCGGTAAAGTTATCCGTACCGAAGATCAAATGGATCTTCGTATACACGAATCACCTGAGTCCGTTATAGCCCGTACCCGTAAAGAAGACGAAATCGGGGTCGGCACTTATCAGCCCTAAATATAGAGATAATCAGTGACTCAACAAATTCATTCACAAATAGCAACCCAGGAAATTTTCCTCGAACCCGCCGACAATCAGCGCCTAATGAGCCTGTGTGGTCCGTTTGATGACAATTTGAAGCAGCTTGAACGCCGGTTAGGTATTGAAATTAGCCGTCGTGATAACCGTTTTAAACTGATGGGCAAACCGCTGTGTGTTAGCGCAGCCACCAATATCCTACAGCATTTATATGTGGAAACTTCCCCTGTCCGTGGCGTGATCCCTGATGTCAAGCCAGAACAAATTCATCTGGCAATTACCGAAAGCCGGGTTCTGGAACAAACCGCCGAGAGCATACCCGAATACGGTAAATCCGTTAATATTCGCACCAAACGCGGCATGGTAAAACCACGCACGCCCAATCAGGCACAGTATATTGCCAATATTCTTAGCCACGATATTACGTTTGGGATTGGCCCTGCCGGCACAGGAAAAACTTACCTGGCCGTTGCTGCTGCGGTTGATGCACTGGAACGACAAGAGATTCGCCGTATCCTGCTAACCCGTCCGGCTGTCGAAGCAGGCGAAAAATTGGGTTTCCTACCGGGTGACCTGAGCCAAAAAGTGGATCCGTACTTGCGCCCACTCTACGACGCTTTGTTTGAAATGCTCGGTTTTGAAAAAGTTGAAAAGCTGATCGAACGTAACGTTATTGAAGTTGCCCCATTAGCTTATATGCGAGGACGAACCCTGAACGACGCTTTTATTATTCTGGATGAGAGCCAGAATACAACCATCGAACAGATGAAGATGTTCCTGACTCGTATCGGCTTCAACTCCAAAGCAGTTGTTACCGGTGACGTTACGCAGATTGACCTGCCTCGTGGGCAAAAATCCGGCCTACGCCATGCCACTGAAGTTCTATCAGGCGTCGGTGAGCTGAGTTTCAATTTTTTCCACAGTGATGATGTTGTCCGTCACCCAGTGGTTGCCAAAGTCGTTATTGCCTATGAAGAGTGGGAAGCAACCGAGCAAAAACGCAAACAAACACTCAGTGAACAACGCAAGCAGGAAGCACAATGAGTTCAGTCATACTTGATTTACAAATTGCCTGTGAGCATTCACAAGGTCTTCCTAAAGAAACCCTATTCCAGCACTGGCTGGATGGGGTTTTACCGCAATTTCAATCTGAAAGTGAAGTCACTATCCGTATTGTTGATGAGGCAGAAAGTCACGATTTAAATCTGACCTACCGTGGTAAAAATAAGCCAACAAATGTGTTATCTTTCCCATTTGAGGCACCACCAGAGATTGATTTACCCCTGCTTGGCGATTTAATTATCTGTCGTCAGGTCGTTGAAAAAGAAGCGGAGGAACAACAAAAAACAATAGAAGAACATTGGGCGCATATGGTGGTCCACGGATGCCTACATCTGCTGGGCTATGATCATATCGAAGATGATGAAGCTGAAGAAATGGAATCTTTGGAAACAGAAATTATGCAAAAGTTAGGTTATGCTGACCCCTATCTTGCAGAAAAAGAGTAACCATTCGTACCATTTTTATGCTAAAAAATACCAACAATAACTTATTTAATGGGAAATTTTCATTAAAACGCCATGAGCGACGACCATCCTTCAAGTAATGACAACCCTAGCCCTAAGAAAGGGTTTTTCACTCTTCTTCTTAACCAACTTTTTCACGGTGAGCCAAAAAGCCGTGATGAACTGGTGGAACTGATCCGTGACTCTGAACAAAACGATCTGATTGATCCTGATACCCGCGATATGCTCGAAGGGGTAATGGATATTTCCGATCAGCGTGTTCGGGATATCATGATCCCCCGTTCTCAAATCGTTACCTTAAAACGTAATCAAACCCTGGACGAATGTCTGGATGTGATTATCGATTCGGCTCACTCTCGTTTCCCTGTGATCAGTGAAGATAAAGATCATATTGAAGGGATTTTAATGGCAAAAGACCTATTGCCATTTATGCGCACCGACTCCCCACCATTCAGCATAGATAAGGTTCTGCGTCAGGCTGTCGTTGTACCTGAAAGTAAACGGGTTGACCGCATGCTGAAAGAATTCCGTTCTCAACGTTATCATATGGCAATTGTCATTGATGAGTTTGGTGGTGTATCGGGCCTAGTCACTATCGAAGATATTCTTGAATTGATCGTCGGTGAAATTGAAGACGAATACGATGAAGAAGAAGATGTCGATATTCGTGCCTTGAGCCGTCATACCTATACGGTACGAGCACTGACTCAGATTGAAGACTTTAATGAAGCCTTTAGCACCCAATTCAGTGATGAAGAAGTGGATACTATTGGTGGTCTGGTTATGCAGGCATTCGGTCATTTACCCGCCAGAGGAGAGTCCGTTGATATCAACGGCTATCTCTTTAAAGTTGCTATGGCCGACAGCCGAAGAATTATTCAAGTTTATGTTACGATACCGGACGATGCGCCAATACCTAACCTTGAAGAAGAATAAAATCTGAATGAACAAAGCTTCATTATTAAATTGCCAGCGGCTACGCGCCTTACTGGCACTGTTTTTTGGAGCCAGTGGAACACTGGCTTTTTCACCTTTTGACTTCTGGCCTGCCGCGATTATCTCCCTGTTTGGACTACAACTTCTGACTTTAAACAGAACACCCCGACAAGCGGCATTTATTGCTTTTTGTTGGGGATTCGGTCTGTTCGGCAGTGGTACAAACTGGGTGTATGTCAGTATTGCTAATTTCGGTGGCATGCCAACCACAGTCAATATTCTGCTGGTCATATTACTTGCCGCCTATCTCTCGCTCTATCCTGCTTTATTCGCTGCCTTACTCAATCGTTTCTTCGCAAAAACGAACGGGTTGAGGCTGGCTGTAGCAGCACCTGCATTATGGCAACTCACCGAATTCCTGCGAGGCTGGATTCTAACCGGTTTCCCCTGGCTACAATTCGGCTACAGTCAATTAGATGGTCCAATGAAAGCCATTGCACCAATTTTGGGTGTTGAGGCCATCACTTTCCTGTTAATGGCTCTCAGCGGGTTATTCGTTCTGGCCGTCATACATCGGAAAATAGTCGCTGGTATTATCGCTGTCGCCATTCTGCTATTACCATGGCCAATACGCCATTATCAGTGGTACAGCCTGCTATCTGAAAAAACTGTTGATGTCGCGCTGATTCAGGGAAATATTCCACAATCCCTGAAATGGGACCCTAAAATGCTCAGCGAAACTATGGACATCTACATGGGCAACAGCCTGCCATACATCGGCAAAATGCCGATAATCATCTGGCCGGAGTCTGCTATTCCTTCATTGGAAAGTTATCAACGCCACTTTCTAACAAAATTGGATGAACTGTTACGCAATCAACATACCAGCCTCATTACCGGTATTGTCGATGAAAGAGCCGTTGGCGACCGTGATAAGATCTATAACAGTGTGATTGTCCTCGGCGATAAAATACCTTATCAATATCCGGCAGCTATTCGCTACGATAAATATCATCTGGTACCATTCGGTGAATTTGTTCCGCTAGAATCCCTACTCCGGCCTCTGGCACCATTCTTCAACTTACCCATGTCTTCATTCAGCCGTGGCAACTACATTCAACCACAGCTTTCTGTTGCAGGATATAACCTAACCACCGCTATTTGTTATGAAATTATACTGGGTGAACAAGTTCGGGCGAATTTCAAACCGGATACCGAATTCTTACTCACTGTTTCCAATGATGCTTGGTTTGGTGGTTCAATTGGCCCTTGGCAACATTTCCAAATGGCGCGCATGCGTTCCCTTGAATTAGGACGCCCGTTACTACGTGGTACCAATAACGGCATTACAGCTGTTATCCGCCCGGACGGAGAAGTGCAAGCAGCACTCCCACAATTTACCCGTAATGTCTTGGTAGCTAAAGTGACACCTGCAACCGGGATAACGCCCTATGCACGCTGGGGTAACTGGCCGTTATGGATAATTACCGTATCATTTTCTCTGTTTGCCTTAACGTATAACCGCCGTAAATCTTAATTCAAATATCCATCTTGATTCGAATGTCTAGACAGTCAAAAGGGAGCAAAACTGCTCCCTTGAAATTGTCGATTTAACATTATTAATCGGCCTTATCAACCTATAGAATCGTCTGGCAATTGGCATGAAATATACCTTGCCCAATTCAGCCATTGACCCATGCTAACCCTCAATCACTGATATCACTCTATGTATACAAGTAACCTACTTAAACAACTTATTGGTATTAATTTTACCCTTCGTTATTATTTTGGCATGCTAATTGCTACTATCTCTATGAATGAAAAGGAAAATAGCTGTTTCACTAATAAAAAATGGGAACATGCACCAAAAAAATGATAATCACGTATCTTTATTGTGCAAGACAAACAACATTGTTCATTTATAGTGCGAGACAGCTCCCGAAATAGAAACAATTCATTTTCATTATCTAACCCTTTTGTACTATTTTTTAACACTATATACACATACAACAGCAAATGATCCTAGATTAAAAACAAATCACAGAGAGACTTTTGCAAACACAACATCGCAAACGATAGCCACATTAAAGGAGTTATATATGCGTATGCGTAATCTAGTATTAACCATGATGTTACTTGGCATGGCGGGGGCTGCTCAAGCCGAAGAATTAACGGGAACACTGAAAAAGGTTAAAGATGATGGTGTGATCATTGTGGGACATCGTGAATCCTCCGTACCTTTTGCTTACTACGATAACCATCAAAAAGTCGTCGGCTACTCTCAGGATTATTCTAATCTGATTGTTGAAGCAGTGAAGAAGAAACTGGACATGCCAAATCTGCAAGTAAAATTGATACCCGTGACTTCGCAAAATCGTATCCCATTGCTACAAAATGGCACTTATGATTTCGAATGCGGTTCCACTTCCAATAACCTTGAACGTCAGAAACAAGTCACTTTCTCTAACAGCATCTTTATTATTACAACACGTTTGCTGACTAAAAAAGGTTCCGGTATAAAAGATTTCCCAGATTTGGCGGGTAAAAATGTCGTTGTCTCAGCAGGTACGACTTCTGAAATCTTGCTGAATAAACTCAACGATGAGAAAAGCATGAAAATGCGCATCATCAGTGCAAAAGATCATGGTGACTCATTCCGTACTCTGGAATCTGGCCGGGCAATCGCCTTTATGGTGGATGATGCACTACTAGCAGGTGAACGCGCCAAAGCGAAAAAACCTGATCAGTGGGAAATTGTTGGTACACCTCAGTCTAGAGAAGCCTATGGTTGTATATCGCGCAAAGACGATCTTCAATTCAAGAAGCTGATCGATGAGACCATTGTTCAGGCGCAAACCTCTGGAGTGGCAGAGAAATCATTTGAGCGCTGGTTCAAACACCCGATTCCACCCAAGAACCTGAATTTGAATTTCTCTTTGTCTGATGAAATGAAAGCACTATTTAAATCGCCAAATGATAAGGCGCTTGACTAGAAATATAATTAAAAAAATGACTATTTGATTGGCATCACAGGGTGCGAGGTGGCCGTTCCCTACCTCGCTTTTTTTCTCAGCCAATCAATCGTTTTCAGGGGATCAAGCTACACCCTAACAGGGAGTATTATTATGTCAATCGATTGGAATTGGGGCATCTTTTTGCAAGCTGCCCCTTTCGGCAATACGACTTATCTAGGCTGGTTGATAGCTGGATTTCAGGTAACGATTGCCTTGTCTATCTGCGCCTGGATTATCGCTTTCATTGTCGGCTCACTGTTCGGCATCTTACGCACTGTTCCCAATAAAATACTATCTGGGATAGGTACCTGTTATGTTGAGCTCTTTCGTAACGTACCACTGATAGTTCAATTTTTTATCTGGTATCTGGTTGTACCTGAACTACTACCAGAAAAAATCGGTCTGTGGTTTAAAACTGAGCTGGACCCTAATATCCAATTTTTTCTCTCATCCACTGCCTGTTTAGGTCTTTTCACTGCTGCTCGGATGTGTGAGCAGGTTCGTGCCGCCATACAATCACTACCACGTGGTCAAAAAGCGGCAGGGCTGGCAATGGGGCTAACCTTGCCGCAAACCTATCGCTATGTCCTATTACCCAATGCCTATCGAGTAATCATTCCACCCATGACATCAGAAATGATGAATCTGGTGAAAAACTCCGCCATTGCCTCCACTATTGGTCTGGTAGATATGGCAGCACAAGCAGGTAAGTTACTTGATTACTCAGCACATGCTTATGAAACATTTACGGCGATTACGCTAGCTTATATCGGAATCAATCTGGTGATTATGCTTGCCATGCACTTGCTTGAGAAAAAAGTGCGTTTACCGGGTAATATTGGAGGTCAATAAATGTACGAGTTTGACTGGAGTTCGATTATCCCCAGTATCCCGTTTCTGCTACAAGGCTTAGTCATTACAGCAAAAATCACGATTATTGCTGTTGTTGTCGGTATTCTCTGGGGAACCGTACTGGCTGTTATGCGCCTCTCTTCGGTAAAAGCACTGAGCTGGTTTGCCACTTTATATGTCAATCTGTTCCGTTCTGTACCACTGGTTATGGTACTGTTATGGTTCTATCTGATTGTGCCTAGCCTAGTGCAGAACGTTCTAGGGATTTCTCCGAAAACAGATATTCGTTTAATTTCAGCTATGGTTGCATTTGCCTTTTTCGAAGCTGCTTATTATTCAGAAATTATCCGGGCAGGAATTCAGAGTATTTCCCGCGGGCAATCTTCGGCAGCACTGGCATTGGGTATGACACCAATGCAAAGTATGAGACTGGTTATCCTGCCTCAGGCATTCCGTGCGATGACCCCGCTGTTACTGACACAGGGTATCGTACTGTTTCAAGACACCTCATTGGTGTATGTGCTCAGCCTAGCGGACTTTTTCCGTACTGCGGCAAATATCGGTGAGCGTGATGGCACTCAGGTCGAAATGATCCTATTTGCTGGTTTGGTTTATTTTATTATTAGTATTGCCGCATCTATGCTGGTTAACTATTTGAAGAAAAGGACTGTTTGATGATCTCCCTGAAAAATGTATCCAAGTGGTATGGCCAATTTCAGGTTCTCTCCGACTGCTCAACTGAAGTTAAAAAAGGTGAAGTCGTTGTGGTCTGTGGCCCGTCTGGCTCAGGCAAATCCACCCTGATAAAAACGGTCAATGGCCTGGAATCCATCCAACAGGGTGAAATTCTGGTTAATGACATTAAAGTTAATGATAAAAACACCAATCTGGCACAACTACGCTCTAAAGTCGGCATGGTGTTCCAGCATTTTGAGCTGTTCCCCCATCTATCCATCATTGAAAATTTAACTCTAGCGCAGATTAAAGTGCTTAATCGTGATAAAAAAGCAGCGGAAGAAAAGGGGCTGAAATTACTTGAACGCGTTGGGCTTGCCAGTCAAGCGAATAAATTCCCGTCTCAACTTTCCGGTGGTCAACAACAACGTGTAGCAATCGCCCGAGCCCTTTGTATGGACCCGATTGCCATGCTATTTGACGAACCTACCTCCGCACTCGACCCTGAAATGATCAATGAAGTGCTCGATGTCATGGTTAAACTGGCAGATGAAGGGATGACCATGATGGTTGTTACTCACGAAATGGGCTTTGCCCGTAAAGTAGCCAACCGGGTTATCTTTATGGATGAAGGCAGAATTGTTGAAGATAGCAAAAAAGAAGATTTCTTTGCGAATCCAAAATCAGATCGCGCCAAAGAATTTCTAGCTAAAATTCTTCACTAACCTCATTTCATCCCCGGTGGTGACTCCCGTCGCCATCGGATTTTCCCTCAGAACCTCTGTTTCTTATATACCAAATCAGATATGCTATGCCGATCTCATATTTTACCAACTAAATGATTGCTACAAACGTAGCTTTTTACTCACCATAGGATCATCGGTGCCATGCAA
The DNA here is from genome assembly GCF_963887965.1 of Photorhabdus sp. RW14-46. Taxonomy (NCBI): domain Bacteria; kingdom Pseudomonadati; phylum Pseudomonadota; class Gammaproteobacteria; order Enterobacterales; family Morganellaceae; genus Photorhabdus; species Photorhabdus sp. RW14-46. The sequence continues at coordinate 42,825 of NZ_CAWPHH010000021.1, forward strand.
GAACAATACCGTCCAGAAGATATAGAGCCGCAAGTTCAGCTTCACTGGCAAGAGAAGCAAACTTTCAAAGTGACAGAAGACAACAGCAAAGAAAAATATTACTGCCTGTCCATGCTACCTTACCCTTCTGGTCGACTACACATGGGCCATGTACGTAACTACACTATTGGCGATGTTATCTCCCGTTATCAACGTATGCTTGGAAAAAATGTCCTGCAACCTATCGGTTGGGATGCATTTGGCCTGCCCGCAGAAGGTGCCGCAGTAAAAAACAATACTGCACCTGCTCCGTGGACCTACGCCAACATCGAATATATGAAAGGTCAATTGAAAACACTGGGCTTCGGTTACGACTGGGATCGTGAAGTCACAACCTGTACCCCGGAATATTACCGTTGGGAACAGTGGTTTTTCACCAAATTGTATGAAAAGGGCTTGGTTTATAAAAAAACCTCCTCAGTTAACTGGTGTCCCCACGATCTGACTGTTCTGGCTAATGAACAAGTGGTCGATGGCTGCTGCTGGCGTTGTGATAGCAAAGTTGAACGTAAAGAAATTCCACAATGGTTTATCAAAATCACTGATTATGCCGAAGAGTTGTTAAACGATCTGGAGACGCTGGAAGAGTGGCCAGAGCAGGTCAAAACCATGCAGCGCAATTGGATTGGCCGTTCTGAAGGGGTAGAAATCACTTTTGATGTGGCTGATAGTCAGGAGAAACTGACCGTCTATACCACTCGTCCTGATACGTTCCTCGGCGCCACTTATGTTGCGATTGCCGCCGGCCATCCTCTGGCAAAACAAGCAGCAGAAAATAACCCTGAACTGGTTGCTTTCATTGATGAGTGCCGTAATACCAAAGTTGCAGAAGCAGATATGGCAACAATGGAGAAAAAAGGCATGGCAACCGGTATGTTTGCTATTCATTCATTGACCAAAGAGAAAGTGGCAATCTGGATTGCAAACTTCGTCCTGATGGAATACGGCACCGGTGCAGTCATGGCAGTGCCTGGCCACGATCAACGCGACTGGGAATTTGCGACAAAATATAACCTGCCAATAAAAGCCGTTATTCTGGACAATGAAGGTAATGAACCGAACGTCCATGAAGCACCGGTAACAGATAAGAATATCCTGTTTAATTCCGGTGAATTTAGCGGTCTGAATCACGAAGCCGGTTTTAATGCCATCGCTAATAAACTGGTGGAAATGGGCGTAGGTAAGCGTAAAGTCAACTATCGTCTGCGCGACTGGGGTGTTTCCCGTCAACGTTACTGGGGTGCTCCTATTCCAATGGCAACACTGGAAAATGGCACAGTTGTTCCGGTTCCAGCAGATCAACTGCCTGTTATTCTGCCAGAAGATGTCAAAATGGATGGCATCACCAGCCCAATTAAAGCTGATCCTGAGTGGGCAAAAACCACTATCAACGGCCAGCCCGCACTACGTGAGACCGATACCTTCGATACCTTTATGGAATCTTCCTGGTACTACGCTCGCTACACCTGCCCAGATTATGACAAGGGCCTGCTCGATCCAGCAGCGGCTAACTATTGGCTGCCAGTTGACCAATACATCGGTGGTATCGAACATGCCATCATGCATCTGATGTATTTCCGTTTCTTCCACAAACTGATGCGTGACGCAGGCTTGGTCAATTCCAATGAACCTGCCAAACGTCTGTTATGTCAGGGCATGGTTCTAGCCGATGCTTTTTATTATATCGGCAAAAATGGTGAAAAAATTTGGGTTTCCCCGGCTGATACTATCGTTGAACGTGATGATAAAGGCCGTATCGTTAAAGCGACGGATAAAGAAGGCCATGAGCTGGTTTATACCGGCATGAGCAAAATGTCTAAATCCAAAAACAACGGTATTGACCCACAATTGATGGTAGAAAAATATGGTGCTGATACCGTTCGCCTGTTTATGATGTTCGCGGCACCACCAGAGCTGACGCTAGAATGGCAAGAATCCAGCGTTGAAGGAGCAAATCGCTTTTTGAAACGTGTGTGGCGCTTGGTTTATGAACATAGCAGTAAAGGGGCAACTCAACCACTGGATATCACAAACCTGACAGTGGAACAAAAAGATCTATTCCGTGACCTGCACAAAACCATCGCTAAAGTTACAGATGATGTTGGTCGCCGTCAGGCATTCAATACTGCTATCGCTGCGGTAATGGAATTGATGAATAAACTGACCCGCGCACCACAGGAAACTGAGCAAGATCGCGCTCTGATGCAAGAGGCACTGTTGGCGGTTGTCCGTATGTTGTCACCAATAACTCCTCATGCTTGCTTTATTATGTGGCAAGCTCTGGGTGGTGAAGGTGGTATTGATACGGCTGATTGGCCACAAGCTAATGAGCAGGCAATGGTTGACGATACCAAGCTAGTCGTCATTCAAGTTAACGGTAAAGTGCGTGGTCGTGTTACTGTGTCAGCCGATGCGACTAAAGAATATGTTCATGATCTGGCAGCACAAGAGTATGGTGTGGCGAAATACCTTGAAGGCGTCACTATTCGCAAAGTCATTTATGTACCAGGCAAACTGCTGAATCTGGTCGTCGGCTGATAAAGGAGGCAATGTGCGACATCGTATTTTAACGTTGTTGCTGGGGTTGGCGGTGCTAGTCACCGCTGGCTGCGGTTTTCATCTGCGCGGCACCACCCAGGTGCCAGCAGAACTCAAAAAGCTGCAAATAACAAGCAGTGACCCATATGGGCCACTGGCCCGTTCCGTTCGCCAACAGCTTCGTCTGAATAACGTCACTATCCTTGAGGATGGTAGCGCTGATGTTCCTGTTTTGAAGTTAATTGACTCTTCTGAAAATAAAGATACTGTCTCTGTTTTCCAAGATGGTAAGGCAGCTGAACGCCAATTGACACTGAATGTCAATGCTCAAGTTATTATGCCAGACGGTAGCGTATATCCGCTGCGATCCAGGGTTGACCGCTCTTTTTTCGACAACCCATTAGAGGCCCTGGCGAAAGATGCTGAAAACGAGATAATCAATCAAGAAATGCGTGAACAAGCTGCTCGCCGGTTAGTTCGCCAGTTATTGACCGTTCACAACGCAGAAAAGCAGAAAGCCCGAGAGAAACAGGTGGGACAGCAAGCTGCGCCAGCACAATGATCAAACTCTATCCCGAACAACTGATTTCGCAGCTCAATGAGGGGCTGCGAAACTGTTATCTGATATGGGGTAATGAACCCCTACTATTACAGGAAAGCCAGGATCATATTCGCAAGGCTGCTGAAAAAAACGCCTTCACTGAACACTTCACCTATACGCTGGATAATCACACCGAGTGGGGTGAGATATTCAATATTTGTCAGTCATTAAGTCTGTTTGCTAGCCGTCAAACACTCACTTTATTACTGCCGGAAAATGGCCCTAACACAACCATAGCCGAACAACTGGTGAAACTGGCAGAACTACTTCACCCAGATATACTGCTAATACTACGTGGTTTGAAATTGACCAAGGCTCAGGAGAACAGTCACTGGTTCAAAATACTAGGAAAAAATGGTGTTTATGTCAGTTGTCAGACCCCGGAACAGAACCGTCTGCCGCAGTGGGTTGCACAACGGGCCAAAGCTATGAAATTGGTGCTGGAAGAACAAGCCAATCAACTACTGTGTTATTGTTATGAAGGAAATTTACTGGCGTTAGCTCAGGCACTTGAGCGTCTTTCCCTGCTATACCCAGACGGTAAACTAACCTTATATCGTGTCGAAAATGCGGTAAATGACGCAGCTCACTTTACACCTTATCACTGGGTAGACTCGCTATTATCAGGTAAAGCAAAACGAGCCTGGCATATTCTAAAACAGTTAAAACAGGAAGATTGCGAAGCTGTTATTCTATTACGTACCGTACAGCGTGAATTACTGTTGCTACTCACGCTGAAACGTCAAAGTACCACAACCCCGATGAAAACACTGTTAGATCAGCATCGGGTATGGCAAAACCGCCGTTCATTACTGACAAGCGCACTGCAACGTCTCACTCAACATGATTTGCAGAGAGCAATTCATTTACTTGTACAGATGGAACGCCAGATCAAACAGGATTACGGCCAGTCTATTTGGTCAGATTTAGAAACTCTTTCCATGCTGTTATGTGGAAAAACCTTACCTGAGAGCTTTTTTAATGCCTCATGCCATTGATTCTACTTGCCCGAAACAACCCGTTATTAAAGCATTATTTGGTGGAACATTCGATCCCATCCATTACGGGCACTTGCAGCCAGTTGAAACCTTGGCATATCAAACTGGCCTGAATCAAGTGATTTTACTACCAAATCACGTCCCACCACACCGCCCACAACCGGAAGCCACTGCACAACAGCGGCTTGAAATGGTACAACTGGCAGTACAGGATAGCCCACTGTTTACCGTCGATAAGCGTGAACTGGAGCGTACTATCCCCTCTTACACAATTGATACGCTAGAGTCATTCCGTCAGGAACTTGGTAACAAACAACCACTAGCATTTATAATCGGCCAGGATGCTTTGTTATCACTGCACACTTGGCATCGTTGGCAAGAGCTACTGAGTTTCTGCCATTTGCTAGTTTGTGCTCGTCCTGGTTATCAAACTCAGTTTTCCACAACTGAAATGCAACAATGGCTTACAAAACATCAAATCTACGATCCAAGCCAACTTGGCAGTAAACCTAACGGTTATATCTATCTGGCAGATACACCTCTGCTGTCGATCTCAGCAACCGACATCCGTCAACGCCACCAGCAAGGGTTAAGTTGTGACGATTTACTCCCCCTTTCAGTACAAAAGTATATAGATTCACAGGGGTTATATCGCCAATAGCGGAATCTGCCTCGATTAGTCGCTTAGTTGACTTACCCTTAAGTGACCTGACATGCTATTATTCCGCACTATTTAATCAATTGTGATAAAAAATAAGGATGAGCCTTTTGCAAGGTAAAGAACTCCAACAGTTTGTTATTGATAAGCTTGAAAACTCCAAAGCACAGGATATTGTTTCCCTTGATGTCCAAGGGAAATCAAGTATTACCGATTGCATGATCGTCTGTACCGGAACTTCCAGCCGCCATCTGATGTCTGTCGCAGATAATCTGGTTGATGACTGTCGTGCGAGCGGCCTGATCCCACTCGGCGTTGAAGGACAAGGCGTATCTGACTGGATTGTCGTAGACCTCGGTGAAGTTATCGTACATGTCATGCAAGAAGAGAGCCGCCGCATGTACGAACTCGAAAAGCTCTGGAGCTGAGTTTGAAGCTGCAATTAATCGCTGTAGGTACAAAAATGCCGGACTGGATACAGGCCGGCTTTACAGATTATTTGCGGCGTTTTCCCAAAGACATGCCATTTGATCTGATAGAAATTCCGGCCGGCAAACGGGGCAAAAATGCGGATATTAAACGCATTCTGGAAAAAGAAGGCGAACAAATGCTGGCCGCTGTCAGCAAAGGCAGCCGTATTGTCACCCTGGACATTCCGGGTTCCCGTTGGGAAACGCCTCAATTGGCGCAACAGCTTGAACATTGGAAACGGGATGGTAGAGATGTCAGTTTGTTGATAGGTGGACCCGAAGGTCTCGCTCCGGCATGTAAAGCTGCCGCAGAGCAAAGCTGGTCACTGTCACCGCTGACCTTACCCCATCCTCTGGTCCGAGTTTTGGTTGCGGAAAGCCTGTACCGGGCATGGAGTATTACGACCAATCATCCCTATCATCGGGAATAATTTGGTTATCAACGGATAAAAGCGAATTTCTGGCAATGGGATGAAGAATAAACGTACCCCTTTTCGTGATTATACGGCTGAATCAGCCCTATTTGCTCGCCGCGCATTGGTGGCGTTTATTATCATCTTGGTACTGACGGGTATCCTGATGGCCAATCTTTACCATTTACAAATCACCCGCCACGAAGACTATCAAACCCGTTCAAACGAAAACCGTATTAAACTGGTTCCAATTGCACCAAGTCGCGGTATCATTTATGACCGAAACGGCACGCCATTGGCACTTAATCGAACTATCTATCAGTTGGAAATTATACCTGAAAAGGTAGAACACCTTGAGCAAACGCTGAATGATTTACGCAATGTTATCGATCTGACTGACGAAGATATTGCCAACTTTGAAAAAGAGCGTAAACGCTCGCGCCGCTTTACCTCTATTCCATTGAAAACTTCACTTGATCATATTCAAGTAGCACGCTTTGCCGTTAACCAATATCGTTTCCCTGGTTTTGAAATAAAAGGTTACCAACGCCGCTTCTACCCTTATGGTTCAGCACTGACACATATCATCGGCTATGTTGCTAAAATTAATGATAAAGATGTAGAACGATTGGATAAAGAAGGTATTTTACCTAATTACGCCGCTACCCATGATATCGGCAAACTGGGTATTGAACGCTATTATGAAACTGTTTTACACGGCAAAACGGGTTATGAAGAAGTCGAAGTGAATAACCGAGGCCGGGTGATACGCCAATTACATGAACAACCACCACAGGCCGGACAAGACATTTACCTAACTATCGATCTCGAATTGCAGATTTACATTGAGAAACTCCTGACAACCAGCCGTGCTGCGGTCGTTGTCAGTGATCCACGTAATGGGGAAATTCTGGCGCTGGTATCTAACCCAAGCTATGATCCAAACCTATTCGTAAACGGTATCTCCAATAAGAACTACCAAGAGCTATTAAACAATCCTGATAGGCCACTTATTAATCGTGCTACTCAAGGAATCTACCCTCCAGCTTCGACAGTGAAACCTTTTATTACCGTCGCAGCACTAAGTACAGGCGTTATCAATAAAAATACCACCATTTTTGATCCGGGTTGGTGGCAATTACCGGGTTCAGAAAAACGCTACCGTGACTGGAAACGTTGGGGGCACGGTAGTCTCAATGCACATAGAGCCATTGTAGAATCCGCGGATACTTTCTTCTATCAAGTGGCCTATGATATGGGAATTGATCGTCTATCTGAGTGGATGACCAAGTTTGGCTATGGCGAATATACTGGAATCGACCTAGCCGAAGAACGCACCGGTATCATGCCTACCCGCGAATGGAAACAAAGAAAATATAAAAAACCTTGGTATCAAGGAGATACCATTCCTGTGGGTATCGGCCAGGGATATTGGACAGCAACCCCCATTCAAATGGTAAAAGCACTGACAACCTTAATTAACGACGGTAATGTAAAAACACCACATCTTCTGCTAAGCAAGAAGCTGAAAGGTGAGATGATCCCTTATCAACAAACAGAAAATATTCAGATCGGTGATATCCATTCAGGATATTGGGAATTAGCCAAAAGTGGCATGTACGGTGTTGCTAACCTACCAAACGGTACCGGCCACAAGAGCTTTATCAGCACGCCTTATAAAGCCGCGGTCAAATCGGGAACAGCACAGGTCTACAGTTATGAAACCTACAATGCCAGTAAAATTGCTGAGCATTTACGGGATCATAAGCTGATGACCGCTTTCGCCCCTTATGAAAATCCGACAGTAGCCCTTTCCATTATTTTAGAGAATGGTGGTGCAGGTCCAGCAGTGGGAACCCTTGTTCGCCAAATCCTCGACCATGTACTATTAGAGGATAACAACATAACATTGCCGAATGCTGTCCCTACACCTCCCGGAACAGAAAGTGACTGATTAACACCATGACAGAAAACCAAAAAAGGGTTCCTCTCTGGACCAGATTACATATCGACCTACCGTTACTCCTGTGCATTTTGGCATTGCTGATATACAGCGCTTTTGTTATGTGGAGTGCCAGCGGCCAAGATATGGGGATGATGGAGCGCAAAATTGGTCAAATTGGTGCAGGACTGGTTGTCATGCTCATCATGGCGCAAATTCCACCAAGAGTTTATGAAAGCTGGGCACCCCATCTCTATATTGTTTGTGTTATTTTACTGATTTTTGTCGATGCTTTCGGGCAAATAAGTAAAGGTGCCCAACGCTGGCTGGATTTAGGGATCATCCGCTTCCAACCTTCAGAGATTGCCAAGATAGCCGTACCCCTGATGATCGCACGCTTTATGAACCGCGACTTATGCCCCCCATCACTGAAAAATACCACTATCGCTCTGATGCTCATCTGTCTGCCTACTTTACTGGTTGCCGCTCAGCCAGACTTAGGGACTTCAATTCTGATCGCGGCTTCTGGTCTGTTTGTCCTGTTCCTTTCGGGCATGAGTTGGCGGTTGATCGGTATCGCAGCTCTACTGTTAGCCTGTTTTATCCCCATCTTGTGGTTCTTCTTGATGCATGGCTATCAGCGCGATCGCGTCATGATGCTACTTGATCCAGAAAGCGATCCACTAGGTAAGGGTTACCATATTATTCAATCAAAAATCGCGATTGGCTCCGGTGGTTTATCAGGTAAAGGCTGGCTATTAGGAACACAATCTCAATTGGAATTTCTGCCAGAACGTCATACAGATTTCATATTTGCCGTACTATCGGAAGAACTTGGTTTGATTGGCGTACTACTGTTATTAACATTATATATGTTATTAATTACGCGTGGGTTGGTTATCGCAACCAGAGCACAGAACACTTTTGGTCGGGTTATGGTTGGCGGCCTAATGTTAATTCTATTTGTTTATATCTTCGTCAATATTGGCATGGTGAGTGGTATCCTGCCTGTAGTCGGCGTTCCTTTGCCATTTGTCAGTTATGGCGGCTCTGCGTTAATCGTCTTAATGGCGGGTTTCGGCATTATCATGTCGATTCACACACACAGAAAATTGTTGTCCAAAAGTTTATAGAGAAGAGGTTTCAATGCGTCAACACTGGCTTATACTCAGCATGATTGCAGCCCTGCTATCTGGCTGTACTACTCCTGACAAACAAAAATCTGCCCCGTTACCCGCAGTACCAACGCAGGATGTTCTGGGTGCAGAACCTCGTTATGAGCCTTATCATCCTAGCGCCAATGATGATTATCAGATGAACGGACATACTTATCACATTGTGCAAGCCCCCTCTCAGTTTAGTGAGACAGGTTATGCTAGTTGGTACGGTGAAGAATCCAGCGGCAAAATGACCGCAATTGGTGAACGTTTTAATCCTTATGCGCTGACAGCCGCCCATCCTACCCTGCCAATTCCAAGTTATGTCCGTGTGACCAACTTGAGCAATGGCCGCATGATGATTGTCAGAGTCAATGACCGTGGTCCTTATAAACCAGGGCGAATTATCGATCTATCGAAGGCTTCCGCTGAACGGTTAAACCTGACTCAAAGTACCAAAGTTAAGGTTGATTTTATCGAGGTTGCCCAGGACGGTTCTGCATCCGGTCCCGGTACCATTGGCAGCCAGATAGTTAAACAGAGTTATGCTCTACCGGGTAGACCAACGCTGACAACCAGTCCATTAGGAACACCAACAATGGAGAATATCCCTGATCAGACTAGCAGCCAGCCCTTAACAAATCAGCCGATGAAACTGACGATACAACCGGAAGCGACTGAACAACTCCCCGCAATGAAGCTGCAACCACCTAAGTCTGTTACAAACAGTACTTCAATAGTCACAACACCAACAGCCGCCTCAGCAAATGGTTTTATGGTTCAGGTTGGTGCTGTTAGCAGTGAGCAACGCGCAAAAGAGTGGCAACAAACACTAGCGCAACGCTTTAATGTTCAAGGTCGCGTAACTCAATATAGTAACGTTTATCGTGTACAGTTAGGGCCATTCAACAATCGCCAGCAAGCTGCCGATTTACAACAAAAACTGGCTGACCAGATACAGCAATCTTCTTTTATCGTCAGTCCCTGATCGTTCTCTTACTGATATTTCACTTTGATTCAGATATCAGTAAGAGGAGTAAAAAAAATGTAAACCTGAGTCTTGTCAAAATTTGGCAATGTCACTATTTTTTTCATTTGCTATGATGTGGCTCGATATCAACCTTTTCTCACGGATGTTGTCAAACTAACCATGAAATATACAACCACTTCTCGTTTTATAAAAAGCGCCACCTTGGGTATTGCGCTGGCAATAAGTGCTTCTGCCTTTGCCAATGGGAATGATGCCAACCTGAAAACGATGATCCCAGGTGTGCCTCAGATTGATGCGGAAGCTTATATCCTTATCGACTATAACTCAGGTAAAGTGCTGGCTGAGATGAATGCAGATGCACACCGTGATCCTGCCAGTCTGACAAAAATGATGACCAGTTATGTTATTGGTCAAGCAATCAAATCAGGCAAAATCCACCCAAGTGATATGGTCACTGTTGGCACTGACGCATGGGCAACCGGTAATCCGGTATTTAAAGGCTCTTCCCTGATGTTTCTCAAGCCAGGCGATCAGGTCTCGGTTTCTATGTTATCCCGCGGTATAAACTTGCAATCCGGTAACGATGCCTGTGTTGCAATGGCAGATTATGTTGCCGGTAGCCAAGAGTCTTTCGTTAATTTAATGAATGGTTATGTGAAATCGCTTGGATTAAAGAATACGAATTTCAAAACCGTTCATGGCTTGGATGCAGAAGACCAATACAGCTCTGCCCGTGACATGGCATTGATTGGTCAAGCGCTGATCCGTGATGTTCCTGAAGAGTACACCATCTATAAAGAGAAAGAGTTTACCTACAACAATATCCGCCAGACAAACCGTAATGGCTTATTGTGGGATAAGAGCCTGAATGTCGATGGTATTAAAACCGGCCACACTAGCGCAGCGGGCTATAACCTAGTCGCTTCTGCAACGGAAGGCGATATGCGCCTGATTTCTGCGGTATTAGGCGGCCACACTTATAAAGGCCGTGAAACAGAAAGTAAGAAACTGCTGACCTGGGGTTTCCGTTTCTTTGAAACTGTTGCTCCTCTGAAAGCAAGCAAAGAATTCGCTTCTGAACCAGTCTGGTTTGGAGATAACGATAGGGTTCAGTTAGGTGTTGATAAAGATGTTTATCTGACTATTCCCCGTGGTCGTCTGAAAGATCTGAAAGCCAGCTATGTCATGAATAATAGTGAATTACATGCACCACTGGCGAAAAATCAAGTCGTAGGTACTATCAACTTTCAACTTGATGGCAAGACTATTGAACAGCAGCCTTTAGTCGTGATGAATGAAATAAAAGAAGGCAGCATCTTCGGCCGCTTTATCGATTACATCAAACTACTATTTCATCATTGGTTTGGCTAATTCTTGAGATAATTAAGCGATAAACAGAGCCCATCAAAGCGAATCGGGTTACTACCCGATCGCAATAAGCATCTCCGTGTTTTTAAGGCGGAGGAAAGTATCAAATTTTACAGAAAAACTGACCGTACGTATCGCGGAAAGCAAAACAGGAGCGCCCATGAAAACCAAATTAAATGAACTGCTTGAGTTCCCTTGTTCATTCACTTACAAAGTGATGGGCTTAGCGGAGCCTGAGCTAGTCAATCAGGTCATTGAAGTGGTTCAACGTCATGCGCCGGGCGATTACTCTCCACAAGTGAAGCCAAGCAGCAAAGGTAACTACCACTCAGTGTCCATTACTATCAATGCGACTCATATTGAACAAGTAGAAACGCTATATGAAGAGTTAGGTAACCTTGAATTGGTACGGGTAGTCTTGTAATACACACTAGAGAAATCCCCTATAATTTTACAGGGGATTCTTTATCTATCAGGAATACTACAGTTTCAGATGCACTAAACTGGTGAGAAGCTCTTCTGAGGGTTATACTGACCAAATCTTATAGCTATCAAATGAAGTTTCAATTGCAACATAAAACGATTTTCTTACGTCAATTAGGAATACAGCCCTACGAGCCGATTTCTGATGCAATGCACTTGTTTACTGAGCAGCGAGATACTAATACACCTGATGAAATCTGGCTGGTACAGCATCCAAAAGTCTTTACTCAAGGACAAGCAGGTAAAGCTGAGCATTTGCTGTCCCTCGGTGATATTCCGGTTATTCAATCCGATCGTGGTGGACAAGTCACCTATCATGGCCCTGGTCAGCAGGTTATGTACGTCATGATTGACATTAAACGCGCCAGAATTGGTGTACGGCAACTGGTTACGGCGATAGAGGATACTGTCATTAAAACCCTTGCTCACTTTGGTGTGAAAGCCTATGCCCGCCCGGACGCCCCTGGTGTCTACGTCAATGAAGCAAAAATTTGCTCTCTTGGATTACGGATACGTAAAGGTTGTTCTTTCCACGGGTTAGCCCTCAATATCGCAATGGATTTAGAACCCTTCCAGCGTATTAACCCTTGTGGCTATGCCGGCATGAAAATGATTCAACTCAGTGACTTAGTTCCTGGAATTACTGTTGAACAAGTACAACCTGTTTTGGTAGAGAAATTTTGCCAGCAGCTAGGATTTAAACTGAACAGTTAAAGATGCTATAATTTTTTAACATTTTTCAAAAATTTTTTAATTGTTTATCATACAGTAGACTGAATGATAAATCTCAACCTGATGAATTTAACACTGGAACCAGCACGATTATGAGTAAACCAATTCAGATGGAACGCGGAGTTAAGTACCGCGACGCAGACAAAATGGCGCTGATCCCTGTCAAAACAGTGATGACCGAACGTACAGAAATCTTGCGTAAACCTGAGTGGATGAAAATCAAACTTCCTGCGGATTCCAGCCGCATTCAGGGCATCAAATCTGCCATGCGCAAAAATGGCCTGCATTCCGTTTGTGAAGAAGCATCTTGCCCTAACCTGGCAGAATGCTTCAATCACGGTACAGCAACCTTTATGATCCTTGGCGCAATTTGCACCCGCCGTTGCCCTTTCTGTGATGTTGCGCACGGCCGCCCAATGGCACCTGACACCAACGAACCGGTAAAACTGGCACAAACCATTAAAGATATGGCACTGCGCTACGTTGTCATCACCTCCGTTGACCGTGATGATCTACGTGACGGTGGTGCTCAGCACTTTGCTGACTGCATCTCTGCTATTCGTGAAAAAAATCCATCCATTAAGATTGAAACCTTAGTTCCTGACTTCCGTGGACGTATGGATCGTGCACTTGAAATACTGACAGCGACACCGCCCGATGTCTTTAACCATAACCTGGAAAACGTACCCCGGGTTTACCGTCAGGTGCGCCCTGGTGCAAACTATGAGTGGTCACTAAAATTACTTGAAAAATTTAAAGAAGCCCATCCTGATATTCCAACCAAATCGGGTCTAATGGTCGGTCTTGGTGAAACCAACGAAGAAATTCTTGATGTTATGCGTGATCTGCGCCGCCACGGTGTGACTATGCTGACTCTGGGACAATACTTACAACCTAGTCGTCATCATTTACCGGTACAGCGCTACGTCAGCCCACAGGAATTTGATGAAATGAAAGAAGAAGCGTTAGCTATGGGGTTCACCCATGCTGCCTGTGGTCCATTTGTCCGTTCTTCTTATCATGCTGACTTGCAAGCCAAAGGTGAAGAGGTCAAATAACCCAGTTTCTTATACCCTATGGGTTTCAAACTGCACCGCGACGGCAAGGGAGTGAATCCCCGGGAGCATAGCAAACTATGTGACCGGGGTGAGCGAGTGCAGCCAACAAAGAGGCAGCTTGAAAGATGACGGGTATATTATGATTAATATTATTCTGGCTATATTTATCGGAGGTGGCTTAGGCAGCGTATTACGCTGGTTTATCAGCCTCCGTCTTAATAATATTTCTTCTAATATCGCAATTGGCACCCTTACCGTTAACTGTATTGGTGCATTAATTATCGGGCTAGGGTTAGCCTATTTTAATAAATCTACCCATCTTGATCCGGCTTGGAAATTGATGTTGACCACCGGTTTTTGCGGAGGTTTAACAACCTTTTCCACATTCTCTGTTGAAGTTGTTTATTTGTTACTGGACGGGAAACTAGGATGGGCACTGGGAACAGTTTTGCTTAATCTTTTTGGATCATTACTGATGACCATGTTAGCTTTCGTATTGATGCATGAACTTTAAATTAAAATTACTTACATATCATACAAGACAAAAAAAACCCGTTGAAATAACGGGTTTTCGAAATACGGAGTTAAAATCAGATAGCGACAACGTTTACAGCAGATGGACCTTTAGCGCCGTCAGTGATTTCAAACTCTACTTTTTGACCTTCTGCCAAAGTTTTAAATCCGGTAATCTGAATAGCAGAGAAATGCACGAATACGTCTTTGCTACCATCTTCTGGAGTGATAAACCCGAATCCTTTAGATTCATTAAACCACTTAACGTTACCTTTAATTTTTGACATCAAACTTACCTTTAACGTGAAAATTAAGACACAAAATCTGCGTCGCATACAGTACAACAAATAAGTTGGCTCACTGTCTACAACCAAGATCACGAAAAGCATAATAAAATACGATAGATGTTATCTTTATTTAGTTTTACTACTAAATAATACACATATATAAATATCTATAACCTTCCCTGGTCTTTTATCACACAAGTTATCTAACAAACAAATGACTAGGTTTTTTCATGTTCTAATAGCCAGCTTTTAATATTCAGGCCGCCGGTATATCCCACCAATTTACCATCATGTCCAATAACACGATGACAAGGCACAATTAATGAGATCGGATTACGAGAATTAGCCATTCCTACCGCACGACAATAATTAACTGAACCTAATGCTAATGAAAGTTGCTTATAACTCCACACTTCTCCAAATGGGATCTTACATAACTGTAACCATACACGCTGCTGGAATTCAGTTCCTGCCGGGTTGAGTGGAACAGAAAACTCAGTACGCTTACCCGCAAAATATCCCCGTAACTCTTTCACGCACTGCTTAGTAATATCATTTTTCACTTCAGGCGCTGTTTTTTCATCAACAAAATATAGACTGGTCACTCCCTTATCATCCGCAGTGATATGAATATACGGTTTAGGAAATCCTTTGGGTGTATCAAAATAGTGATGATACATAACCACCTCCATTGAAAAAAATATCAATCATTATAGGGATTAGAGTAAATCGTCTTTTCAACAAATTGCAATGATGAATTCAGTTGCTCCCTTACCACCGACTAGAAAACTTAAACTTGTCTGAAGGCGAAAAGTCTACCAACAAACAGGGAATAACCAACATTGTAATTTTAATGATAGTCACTCGATGTAAAATTAACACCATATATAGTATGGTTGAAATAAAATTTCACTACATATAGTATAATTCAAGTTCTGGCCTCCAAGTAAGTTATTACTCATGAACCAAATTTTGCCATTACATGCCCACAAACTGACAAAGGAGTCGTTAATGAGCATTACCATTTATAGCAAACCGGACTGCGTACAATGCAGCGCAACCTATCAGGTGCTAAGCCGAAGAAATATTCCTTATCAGATTATCGATTTAACCGAAAACCCGCAGGCTTTAGCGACTATCCGTGCTATGGGCTATCAGCAAATTCCTGTGGTTGTTGCAGGTACACAGCATTGGTCAGGATTTCGTCCAGATAAAATCAACGCATTAATCGAGAATGTATAGGTTTATTATGAATATAAATCCACTGATCTATTTCTCCAGTTCATCGAGTAATAGTCATAGATTTGTTCAGAAACTGGAGATACCAGCCTTTCGTATTCCAATAAATCAATCAGACAGCCCATTAAATATAACTTCTCCTTACATTTTACTGACCCCCAGTTACGGTGGCGGCAGTACTAAAGGCGCTGTTCCACCACAAGTGATCCGATTTCTCAATATCGCCGAAAACCGGGCATTCATCCGGGGAGTCATCGCGGCCGGGAATACCAACTTTGGCGAAGCTTACGGCATCGCTGGGCGGATAATTTCAGAGAAATGCCGGATACCGCTCCTATACCGTTTTGAACTGTTGGGTACTGAAGAAGATGTACAACGGGTACGCCAAGGTATTCAAAGATTCTGGCAACATGACTCATTAGAGAATATGTAATTATGACTTTTCAAATTAATGCACAACAAGATTATCATGCTTTAAATGCCTTGCTCAATCTGTACGATAGTGAAGGGAATATTCAATTTGACAAAGACAAGCTGGCTATTCATTGTTATTTTCGCCAGCATGTAAATCCAAACACACTATTTTTCCATAGCCTAAAAGAGAAACTGGATTTCCTCCAACAAGAGGGATATTACGAAACAAACGTGCTAGAGCAATACGATTTTACTGTTATTAAAAAGCTCTTTCAGCAAGCCTATAGCAAAAAATTCCGCTTTCAAACCTTTCTGGGCGCATTCAAATATTACACCAGTTATACTCTGAAAACCTTCGATAATAAACGTTATCTAGAACGCTATGAAGATCGGGTATGCATGGTAGCACTGACCCTAGCCCAAGGCGATCAGATGCTGGCTTGTCGTCTAGTGGATGAGATGATCAGTGGCCGTTTTCAACCAGCAACGCCAACTTTTCTTAATTGCGGTAAGAAACAGCGAGGAGAATTGGTTTCCTGTTTCCTGCTACGCATTGAAGATAATATGGAATCCATCGGACGTTCAGTTAATTCAGCCTTACAGCTTTCAAAACGTGGCGGTGGGGTCGCATTCTTACTCAGTAATCTACGGGAAACGGGTGCACCGATAAAAATGATTCAAAATCAATCATCAGGTGTTATCCCAGTGATGAAAATGCTGGAAGATGCGTTTTCATACGCTAATCAACTCGGTGCACGCCAAGGTGCAGGTGCTGTTTATCTCCATGCTCATCACCCCGATATTCTTCGTTTTCTGGATACAAAACGGGAAAATGCCGACGAAAAAATCCGTATAAAAACGCTCTCTATTGGCGTTGTTATTCCTGATATCACTTTTAAGCTGGCTAAACATAATGAAGATATGTATCTATTCTCCCCATATGATATTCAGCGGGTTTATGGTGTGCCAATGTCCGAAATTAGCATGACAGAAAAATATGCTGAAATGGTAAATAACCAACAAATTCGGAAATCAAAAATCAATGCTCGTGAATTTTTCATGGCATTAGCTGAGCTCCAATTTGAATCTGGTTATCCTTATATTATGTATGAAGACACAGTGAATAATGCTAACCCGATTAAAGGTCGGATTAATATGAGTAATTTATGTTCCGAAATTTTACAGGTTAACAGCGCCAGCGAATATGAAGAGGATTTAAGTTACCACCATATTGGGAAAGATATTAGTTGTAATCTGGGATCAATGAATATTGCTCATACAATGGATTCACCTGATTTTACCCTCTCTATTGAAACGGCTGTCCGCGCTTTAACCGCGGTATCAGATATGAGCCATATCCGTTCAGTTCCTTCTATCGAAAAAGGAAATCAGGATTCTCATGCTATTGGTTTGGGGCAAATGAATCTTCACGGCTATCTGGCAAGGGAAAAAATTCATTATGGTTCTGAAGAGGGAATAGATTTCACCAATATCTATTTCTATATCGTTACTTATCACGCTCTGCGTACTTCCAATCAGATCGCCATTGAACGTAATAGCTACTTTAAAGGCTTTAAAGATTCTCGTTATGCCAATGGTGAATTTTTCAATAAATATACAGAAATAACATGGCAACCTCAGACAAAAAAAGTTTCTCAATTGTTTGAACAAGCAGGAATAAAAATTCCTAATCAACAAGACTGGCTTGAATTAAAAGCCTCAATTATGGCTCATGGTATTTACAATCAAAATCTCCAAGCTATTGCTCCTACAGGTTCTATTTCATATATCAACAATTCAACCTCAAGCATTCACCCGATTGTATCCCGTATTGAGATCCGTAAAGATGGTAAAACAGGTCGGGTATATTATCCAGCGCCATTTATGACGAATAATAATCTTGAATATTACCAAGATGCTTACGAAATAGGACCGGAAAAGATTATTGATACTTATGCTATAGCCACTCAACACGTCGACCAAGGATTATCCCTGACACTTTTCTTCAAAGACGATGCCACTACCCGTGATATTAACAAAGCGCAAATTTATGCCTGGCGTAAAAGAATTAAAACACTTTATTACATCCGTCTGAAACAAACGGCTCTGGAAGGCACGGAAGTACAAGATTGTGTTTCATGCTCACTATAAAATGATTCTGGAAATGTATTATGATCAGTAATCCTATATGTGCAATTAACTGGAACCGAATTGAAGATGACAAAGATCTAGAAGTTTGGAACCGACTGACAACTAATTTTTGGTTACCGGAAAAAATTCCATTATCCAATGATATTACTTCATGGAATACACTGACGACAGAAGAAAAAAAGCTGACTATCCGGGTATTCACCGGGCTGACACTACTCGACACAATTCAGAACACTGTTGGTGCTCCAGCGTTAATGGAAGATGCCCTAACACCTCACGAAGAAGCAGTTATGTCCAACATTAGTTTCATGGAAGCTGTTCATGCACGTTCTTATAGTTCCATTTTTTCAACATTATGCCTAACAACTGATGTGGATGAAGCCTATCGCTGGAGTGAAAAGAGTTTTTCATTACAGAATAAAGCCAAAATTATACTAAATTATTATAGTTATCATCATCCATTAAAGAAAAAAATCGCCAGTGTTTTTCTAGAATCATTTTTATTCTATTCAGGTTTCTATTTACCTATGTATTGGTCAAGTCGAGGGATATTAACAAATACAGCCGATTTAATCCGACTTATTATCAGAGATGAAGCCATTCACGGTTATTATATTGGATATAAATTTCAACAATCATTAAATAAATATTCAACATTAGAGCAAAAAGAAATTAAAGAATTCACTTTCTCATTATTATTAGAATTATACGAAAATGAAATTAAATATACAGAAGAACTTTATGATATTGTTGGCTGGACTGAAGATATTAAGAAATTCTTGCATTATAATGCCAATAAAGCATTAATGAATCTTGGCTATGAAACCTTATTTCCTCCAGAAATGACAAATGTCAGCCCTGCAATCCTCGCTGCATTATCACCGAATGCCAATGAAAACCATGATTTCTTTTCTGGTTCAGGTTCATCATATATCATTGGTAAAGCAGTAAATACTGAAGATGAGGATTGGAATTTCTAAAGAGAATGATTTTATTTTATACCCTATGGATTTCAAGATGGATCGCGACGGCAAGGGAACAAATCCCCGGGAGCATAGATAACGATGTGACCGGGGTGAGTGAGTGCAGCCAACAAAGAGGTAACTTGAAAGATAACGGGTATATATAGAATACTTCAAAATAACCATAATACCCTAATATTTTAAAAACCAATATTATTGTTCCTGTTTCTTAAACGATAAAACGCCATAAAATCCTTATATTTTATGGCGTTTTTTCATGATTATTGCCATTTCTATGGATATTTTTTGCCATCTCCGCCTTTTATACCATCCGAAACGACAAAAAACATTAATATAGCTAATTAATTTTAAATTAAATTTCATTCCAATTAGATATAATCAACACTATAAACTAATAATCGATTCCATTTACAACATAGCGAATAATTCATTTGGCAATTAAATGTAAAAATATATTAATAACAGCAACATAGAATGAAATCATCCTTTCAATAACCACATTAACTTATATGGAATAAATTGCCAATAACAATGAAATTACTACAAATATATCTAATTTAAATCATTTAATATTACCATTTTTTACATTAATTATCATTAACATAGGGTTGTCAGGCTCTCTCAGTATGTTAGGGTATATATATTCAATGAATCATGCAGAGATGAATAATGCATAACACCATTACATAACCATTGAAAGGAAAGTAACTATTTCATGGCAATTAAACTTGAAGTTAAAAACCTCTATAAGATATTTGGCGACCATTCAGAATATGCTTTCAAATTACTGAATTCGGGTTTGAGCAAAGATCAGATATTTGAAAAGACAGGTATGGCTGTTGGTATACAAAATGCCAATCTGACTATTGAAGAAGGCGAAATATTTGTCATCATGGGATTATCTGGCTCCGGCAAATCCACAATGGTACGCCTTCTCAATCGTCTGATAAAACCGACTCGCGGCCAAGTATTAATTGACGGTGAAGATATTTCTGAGATTTCAGCAACCGCGTTAAGAGAAATTCGTCGTAACAAAATCAGTATGGTTTTCCAATCATTTGCACTGATGCCGCACTTAAACATATTGGAAAACAGCGCCTTTGGTATGGAACTTGCCGGAATCACCAAACAAGAACGCAATAAAAAAGCGTTGGATGCACTGAAACAGGTAAACTTGGAAAATTATGCACAATCTTATCCAGATGAACTCTCAGGCGGGATGCGCCAGCGTGTAGGGCTTGCCAGAGCATTAGCTAATAACCCAGATATTTTGCTAATGGACGAAGCATTTTCTGCCCTTGACCCATTAATTCGTACAGAAATGCAAGATGAACTGTTAAGCCTACAAGGTAATCAGCCACGGACTATCGTCTTTATCTCTCATGATTTGGATGAGGCAATGCGTATCGGAGACCGGATTGCCATTATGCAAGACGGTGTTGTTGTGCAAGTCGGGACACCTGATGAAATCTTGAATAATCCAGCGAATGACTATGTGAAAACTTTCTTTCGTGGCGTAGATATCAGCCATGTATTTAGTGCTAAAGACATTGCCCGTCGCCGTCCTGACTCTCTGCTTCATATTGCACCCGGTTTTGGTCCTCTTTCTGCATTGAAAGTCCTTGATGACGAAAACAGAAACTATGGTTACCTGATCGAACGTGGACAAAAATTCGCCGGTATCGTTTCGGTAAATTCATTGGAAAAAGCATTACGGGAAAAAAAACCTATCGAACACGCTATATTGGCGGAACCAACCTCCGTTGCCGCAGATATGCCCCTCAATGAGCTGATTACTGTTGTAGCACAATCACCTTGTGCAGTTCCGGTTGTTGGAAATAATGACAAATATATCGGCGTTATTTCCAAAGGGATGCTATTGCAGGCATTAGATAAGGAGACACCAAATGAGTAATCAAAACGAACATCAAACTCAACCTGTACAGAATTCGTGGGATACCCCTCCCATCGCTGCCGATAATACGGACCCTTGGAGCAATGGAACCAGTGCTGACAATTCAACGGGTTCTGACTGGCTGGATGCCCCCGCAACTACGGCACAGCCTGAACATTTTAATATCATGGATCCATTCCAGCATCCACTTATCCCTTTAGACTCATGGGTAACCCATGCTATTGATTGGATTGTGCTAAATTTTCGTCCTGCATTTCAAGGAATACGCGTCCCCATTGATTTTGTTCTCAGTGGCTTTGAACAATGTCTGACTTCAATACCTGCTCCCATTGCCATCCTATTTTTTGCCCTGATTGCCTGGCAGTTATCAGGCATTGGTATGGGTATTACTGCTCTAATTTCTCTGGTAATTATTGGTGCAATTGGTGCATGGTCTGAAGCTATGGTCACTCTATCACTGGCTCTGACATCGCTATTGTTCTGCATTATCGTTGGTTTACCACTCGGTATATGGCTGGCACGCAGCAAAAGAGTCGCGAAAATTATCCAACCTCTGCTTGACGCTATGCAAACCACACCAGCATTCGTCTATCTGGTTCCGATTGTCATGCTATTTGGCATCGGTAACGTGCCTGGCGTTATCGTCACCATTATCTTTGCTCTACCCCCAATTGTCCGTTTGACCATTTTAGGCATCAAACAGGTTCCAGCAGATCTGATAGAAGCAGCCGAATCTTTCGGTGCCAGCCCTCGTCAGATGCTGTTTAAAGTTCAATTACCACTGGCTATGCCAACCATTATGGCCGGTGTCAACCAAACCCTGATGCTGGCCCTATCAATGGTCGTTATTGCATCAATGATTGCCGTTGGTGGTTTAGGCCAAATGGTTTTGCGAGGTATTGGTCGTCTCGATATGGGGCTTGCCACAATAGGTGGGGTCGGGATTGTTATTCTGGCGATTCTCCTTGACCGCCTAACACAGTCTCTTGGCTGCGGCAACCGGGCTAAAGGCGTAAATCGCTGGTATGCCACTGGCCCAATTGGATTAATTACTCGTTTATTCAGCAAGAAAGTATAACCTTCAATATCACCTATACCCTATGGATTTCGAGAGGCAACTTGAAAGATAACGGGTATATCAAACCACAGTTGTTTGATAAACACATGATGACCACAACAGGAGGAAAAACCATGCGCAAACTAGTTATCTGGGCGATATCCCTGTCATCACTGATAAGTTCGCAATTATTCGCTGTCGAATTACCCGGTAAAGGTATCAGTGTACAACCCGTACAAAGCACCCTTAGCGAAGAGACATTCCAGACGCTGATCGTCAGTAAGGCGTTGGAAAAACTTGGTTATGATGTCAAACCCATCAAAGAGGTAGACTACAACGTCGCCTATTCCTCTATTGCTTCCGGTGACGCAACCTTTATGGCCGTAAGTTGGGAACCACTGCACAACACCCAATATCAGGCAGCAGGTGGTAATGCTAAATTTTACCGAGTCGGTAATTATGTAGAAAATGCCGCACAAGGCTACTTGATCGATAAAAAAACAGCGGAAAAATACAACATTACTAATATTGCTCAATTAAAAGATCCGAAAATAGCCAAATTATTTGATACCAACGGTAACGGCAAAGCTGATTTAACTGGCTGTAATCCCGGTTGGGGCTGTGAAATCGCCATTAACCATCACCTTAAAGCTTATGATTTAAACAATAGCGTTGAACACAATCAAGGTAACTATGCCGCCATGATGGCAGATACTATTACCCGCTATAAAGAAGGCAAACCCATCTTATATTACACATGGACGCCTTATTGGGTTAGTGACGTGCTGAAACCAGGTAAAGATGTTGTCTGGCTACAAGTTCCTTTCTCCGCTATGCCTAATGATGAGAAAATAGAGACGAAATTACCAAATGGCGCTAATTATGGTTTTCCACCCAGTATTATGCATATTGCTGCCAATAAAAAATGGGCAACAGACAACCCAGCCGCCGCTAAGTTATTTTCTATCATGAAAATGCCCCTTGCGGATATCAATGCCCAAAACTTGAGGATGCATAATGGTGAGGCATCACCAGCGAATATTGAACGTCACACCAACGGTTGGATTAAGGCTCATCAGAAATTATTTGATAGTTGGGTTAAAACTGCTGTTGAAGCCGCCGGAAAAAATTAATGTTTAGAACATTACTGTTATTTTTTCTGACTCAAAATTCTTATTAAAATTTATATTTCAACAATTTTATAGTCATTATCGCTGTATTATAGAGAAATAATAAGAATTAATATCGTTTTCACATTTCATTCTCAGTTCAATTTGGTAGTTAAATCACAAGGTTAAACTACCTAAGACAATGAATACTCATGGAGTTTCTTTAACAACCATTCTCTCGGCTTTACCATTGAACCTGAATAAAAATTCATTACAATGCAAAAAATTTAGCTCGTGACTACAGACCGTTAACGAGCTGTCCACTCACCCTAACCTACCGTTTAAATATAAGAAAATACATTATATGGAAGAAAATATTTCCCGTACGCCATTAAGCCCAGCGTTGATTGCACTAATCGCCATTGCCACAGGTCTGGTTGTCGCCAGCAACTATTATGCACAGCCGCTACTCGATACTATTGCGTTACAATTTAATCTGACCGTCAACGAAGCCGGGTTTATTGTAACCACAGCTCAATTGAGCTATGCCGTTGGCCTAACATTCCTTGTGCCATTAGGTGATATGTTCGAACGACGCAGTTTAATTGTCTCAATGACAATATTAGCCACTATTGGATTACTGATTACCGCCACGTCACAGAACATCTGGCAAATGTTACTGGGAACGGCAATGACGGGCTTATTTTCGGTGGTCGCTCAAATACTGGTCCCACTGGCCGCAACACTTGCTCTTCCCCATCAACGAGGAAAAGCTGTCGGTACAATTATGAGCGGTTTACTGCTTGGAATATTACTAGCAAGAACCATCTCAGGAACAATGGCAACTCTTGGTGGCTGGCGAACTGTTTTTTGGGTTGCCAGTGTCTTATTGGTGATTCTTTCTCTGACGTTGTGGCGCTACCTGCCCCGTTACAAACAAGTAACCAATCTCAGTTATTTCCAATTACTTGGCTCTATTGTAAACCTTATCACTACAAGCCCGCTTCTAAGAGTACGCGCCATACTGGGTGCACTGACATTTGCCAACTTCAGCCTGCTATGGACATCAATGGCATTCCTGCTTTCAGCACCTCCTTTTAACTATTCTGAAGGAGTCATCGGCTTATTTGGATTAGTCGGTGCTGCCGGCGCATTGATGGCAACCCAAACCGGGCGACTCGTTGATAAAGGAAAAGGCCCTCTGACCACCAGCATTTCTCTGGTGCTATTACTTCTTTCATGGATACCGATCGGCTTAGTCAAAGAATCACTAATTGGCTTTATAATTGGTGTTTTTCTCCTTGATATTGCGATTCAAGGAGTTCACGTTACAAATCAAAGTACTATATACCGCATCATGCCAGAAGCCAGAAACCGACTCACCGCCGCTTACATGACTAGCTATTTTATCGGTGGAGCTCTTGGCTCTCTGGTTTCAGGCTATGCTTACAAACACTCAGGTTGGTATGGCGTTGCCACCGCGGGTATAGCTATCTGTATAATCAGCCTAATCGTGTGGTTTTTAGGCAAAAAGTACGAACCAAAGACGTTGTAAGAAACAGGTCATAGTAAAAGAATGCTTAAATAAAAACATTTATGAAACATTTGTTAAGGATGATATTCTCTATTTGGTTTCATTTTGTTAATGTTACATAACATTCACATAACCAGATAGATTCTATGCCTGTTTCTGATACATCATCCCCCTTAACGAGTAAAAAATCTTCTTTTACTGAAGGAATAATAGATAGTTTACCCATTGTTATCGGTTATATTCCCGTCGCCTTTGCTTTTGGTCTCAATGCCGTCAAACTTGGCTTCAACCCAATGGAAGCCATTTTCTTTTCATGCATCATCTACGCCGGTGCAAGCCAGTTCGTCATCACAGCTTTACTGAGTGCGGGGACATCATTATGGATTTCTGCCCTAACAATTATGGCAATGGATGTCCGCCATATTCTTTATGGTCCATCTTTAAGGCACCGTATCAAAGATAAGCTAACGGAGAAAAAAACCGTTATCTGGGCTTTCGGCCTGACAGATGAAGTTTTTGCCGCCGCGACTGCAAAACTCATTAAAAACCACCGGAGCTGGAGTGAAAACTGGATGGTTGCTATTGCAATCTGTTCTTGGCTGGCCTGGGGCGCAGGTACCGCAGCCGGTGCATTTCTTGGTAACGGTTATTTGGAATCCTATCCCGCTATAGAAGCTGCCATGATTTTCATGTTACCAGCACTATTTCTCAGTTTTCTTCTTGCTTCTTGTAGAAAACAAAATAGTTATTGTGTTGCAACCGCACTAACCGGAGCACTTTTAGGGATTACATTTTTCTCAATTCCAGTTGCTATTCTGGCAGGTATTGTCGGTGGTTGTATCGCGGCACTGTTACAACCGCAAAACAATTGCAATGACTCTTCTGAACAAAAGGAAACACCATGATTGATAGCAAGATTTTGCTGATTGGACTATTTGTTGGGTTAGCTAACTTTTCATTTCGCTATCTGCCACTACGATTTGGGAAAGCACGCCAATCTGCCGGCAGAAAAGGTGGAAAAACAAGCATTATCCTTGACAGTATTGGTATTGCATCCATTTGTTCTTTACTCATCGTATCAGGTGTACCTGATGTGATGAGAGAAAGTCAAAAACTACTTCCTACCCTCATAGGTTGTCTGACCATCTGTTTAGTCTTTTACAAAACAAAGCAAATTATACTCGCAGCACTATTTGGCGCACTGCTTTTTGGACTAACATTCAAAATATTTATGAATTAGGTATCAATATCAAAAGAAATATGATGATAACAAATAACTACAATTGCTAAATTTATCTTTTAATATACCATTTGGATGTTTGATAACAAAAGTTATCTTACCAGTTGAAACTAATAAGGTATCTAAATAATGGAAAGTTCGTTTACGCCTACCGAAGAATTACTGAATATTCGTGCAGCACAGCAAGCCAAATTAAATAAAGATATCCCTTATCAAGAGATCCTGTTGACTAGGTTATCAATGCACGTCCAAAGTAAATTGCTTGAAAACCGTAACAATATGCTGAAAGCTCAAGGTATCAATGAAACTTTGTTCATGGCCCTGATGATCCTTGATACTAAAGAAAGCCACAGCATCCAACCATCAGAATTAAGTGCCGCATTAGGTTCTTCCCGTACTAACGCCACGCGTATTGCTGATGAATTAGAAAAGCAGGAGTGGATTGAGAGAAAGGAAAGTCATAACGATCGCCGTTGCCTTCATCTTCATCTGACAGAACAAGGTACAAAATTTTTAAATAGTTTGCTTCCACCTCAACATGAGTGCCTGAGAAGACTTTGGTCATGTCTTGACCAGGAGGAACAAAAACAGTTAGAAAAGTTAATGAGAAAATTACTGGTCAGACTTGATACAATGGGCGATTGTATCAAAAAATAGCTTGTTGTTTAATCGATCAATTTTCACCCAAACAATACTTTCTTGGTTAAATTGTTCGAAAAAATTTTCCTGTTAGCCAAGATGATATTTTCTGCAAAAAGCTAACTATTATTCTTCGATAACATTGGATCCTATGTCATTCACCTTTCCAGTAGTGATGCTATACCACTACTGGGAAGTGATCTCAAAAATAGTCTTACTAGAAGATAAAACAACAAGCATGGGGATTTACTATGAGCGAAAATGAGGCAATAGAAGTACAAGCGGCACAAGATCCAACCAGTAGTAAAAAAAGGCAACGCAGTCGTGCCTTAGTGCTACTAACCCTTATCTTTACCCTGCTCGGTGTTGCCTACTTTTTCTATTGGTTTCTCATTTTACGCCACCATCAAGAAACAGATAACGCCTACGTTACAGGTAATCAAGTTCAGATCATGTCACAAGTTGCTGGCAGCGTAATTACAGTTAACTTTGATAATACTGACTTTGTGAAAAGCGGCAGTATATTGGTGCAACTCGATCCCCGTGATGCAGAATTAGCATTAGAAAAAGCAAAAACAACATTAGCCAACAGCGTTCGCCAGACTCATCAACAGATAGTTAACAGCAAACAATATCAGGCTAACATCGCTCTACGCAGATCCGAATTAACTAAAGTTCAAAATGATCTTAGCCGTCGTGAAATACTTAGCGTTCAAAAAGTCATTGGTAAAGAAGAGTTACAACATGCACAGGAAGCTGTCGCCAGTGCCCGAGCTGCTCTAGATATTGCAATTGAACAATACAACGCTAATCAAGCAATTGTCTTGGATACACCCCTAGAGAAACAACCTGCCATTGAACAAGCTGCAACGGAAGTCCGTAATGCCTGGCTGGCATTACAACGCACGAAAATAGTCAGCCCAATCGATGGTTATGTCTCACGCCGTAGTGTACAAGTTGGTGCACAAATCAATAAAAATACTCCACTGATGGCGATAGTTTCGGCAAACGATATGTGGATCGAAGCTAACTTCAAGGAGACACAAATTTCTGGTATGCGTATTGGTCAACCAGTGGAAATCACCAGCGATTTCTATGGTGGAAGCAAAGTATTTAGCGGCAAAATCACTGGCCTTGATATGGGTACCGGCAGCGCCTTCTCTTTATTACCTGCTCAGAACGCCAGTGGTAATTGGATTAAGGTTGTACAACGTTTACCCGTCCGT
Source organism: Photorhabdus sp. RW14-46 (assembly GCF_963887965.1). NCBI lineage: Bacteria > Pseudomonadati > Pseudomonadota > Gammaproteobacteria > Enterobacterales > Morganellaceae > Photorhabdus > Photorhabdus sp. RW14-46. The sequence continues at coordinate 70,580 of NZ_CAWPHH010000021.1, forward strand.
ATTGAGCTTAATCCTGGACAACTAGAAAAATACCCATTACGCATCGGTCTCTCGACTAAAGTCAGAGTAGATACTACGAGCCCTGATGGGCCCGTTCTGTCTGATAAAACACGCACTAAATCAGCTTATCACACCACTGCTCTGACAATAGATATGTCGCCTGCCAATAAAATAGTTAACAACATTACTAATAGTAATGCTGGAAAATAATATCGGAGGCCAAGGTGATGAGACAGCCGCTTACAGGTGCCAAACTTGCATGGATGACCATAGCGCTATCCTTAGCAACGTTCATGCAAGTGTTAGATTCTACCATTGCTAACGTAGCGATACCCACGATTTCAGGTAACTTAGGATCATCAAGTTCTCAAGGGATCTGGGTAATTACCTCTTTCGGGGTTGCCAATGCGATTTCTATCCCAATTACTGGATGGCTGGCGAAACGCATCGGCGAGGTTAAGTTATTCATCTGGTCAACCGCGCTATTTTCCATCGCTTCTTGGTTATGCGGTATTTCCAACAGTCTTGGTATGCTAATCTTCTTCCGAGTTATTCAAGGATTAGTTGCAGGTCCTCTTATTCCCCTTTCACAAAGTCTACTCCTGAACAATTATCCACCAGCCAAAGGAAATATGGCGCTGGCATTATGGTCAATCACGATTATCATCGCGCCAATTTTCGGCCCTATTCTGGGTGGCTACATCAGTGATAACTACCATTGGGGATGGATTTTCTTTATCAACGTTCCTGTTGGTATAGCGATTATTTTGATTGCTATGCAAACGCTGAAAGGGCGTGAAACCCAGACAGAGATCAAGCCTATCGACACAATAGGACTCATGTTATTAGTGGTCGGCGTTGGTTGTTTACAAATCATGCTAGATCAGGGGAAAGAGCTGGACTGGTTTAATTCTACAGAAATTATCGTCTTGACAGTTATTGCAATCATCTCATTAACATTTCTGGTGGTATGGGAACTGACCGATAATAACCCGATTATTGACCTATCACTGTTCAAAGAGCGCAATTTTACCATTGGTTGCTTCTGTTTGAGCTTAGCTTATATGCTCTATTTCGGCACCATTGTGTTATTACCTCAGTTATTACAGGAAGTGTTCGGTTATACAGCAACCTGGTCAGGTCTTGCATCAGCACCAGTAGGATTGTTGCCACTAATAATTTCGCCACTGATTGGTAAATTTGGCAATAAAGCAGATATGCGCTACATAGTGACATTCAGTTTTGTTGTCTATGCCATCTGTTATTACTGGCGTGCATATACATTCGAACCAGGCATGGATTTTGCCGCGGTCGCATGGCCTCAGTTTATCCAAGGGTTTGCTATTGCCTGTTTCTTTATGCCACTCACAACCATTACCCTTTCCGGCTTGCCAGCAGAGCGGGTGGCATCTGCATCCAGTTTATCGAATTTTATTCGAACACTGGCGGGTTCAATAGGAACATCACTAACGACAACCATGTGGACCCAACGCGAGTCAATGCATCATTCCCATTTTACTGAACATATCAATCCTTATAGTCCCGATACTCAACGGATCTATCAACAATTATCGGAATTAGGCATGAATAACCAGCAAATTTCTGCTTATCTAGCAAAAGAAGTTACCCATCAAGGGCTCATAATCTCAGCGAATGAAATTTTTTGGCTTTCAGCCGGAGTATTCCTGATTTTGATTATGCTCGTCTGGCTAGCCAAGCCACCATTTACCCAAGGAAGTAAAGAAGGCATGAGCGGAGCCCACTAAATCTTAAATAGCAAAACCGGGAGCACACTCCAGCTCCCGCTTTTCCTAATCAAGCTTTATTCTGTCGCCACCATTCAGCCAGCATAATGCCCGTTGCAACAGAAACGTTCAGGCTTTCAACCAAACCCGACCCACCGACGAACAAACTCATATCACCATGTTCCCAAGCACTGTCACTCAAACCATCGCGTTCTTGACCAAGTACCAGAACCATTTTTTCCGGTAATTCAGCTTTAGCTAAAGCGGTACTACCTTTATGACTGGATGTCGTAACAATGGTGTAACCCGCTTTACGAAAGTTATTCAGCGTAGTGACCAAGCTATCAGCATCAATACCTTTAATATGCTCAGCACCACCTTCTGCTGTACGAATAGCCGCGCCCGACTCCAGCAAGGCCACATCCTGCAAAATCACCCCTTGCACACCGAAATGTGCACAACTTCGCATAATCCCGCCAAGGTTATGAGGATTACCCACATCTTCAAGAGCCAAAACACAATCTTTTACTGGAGCATCTTTCAAGTAGGTCTCTGCATCCAAACCGTTGCGTTTCTTAATCAGAAAACAAACACCACCATGATGTTCAGTACCTGACACTTTTGTCAGTTCAGCCTCATCCACAACATGATAGGCTTTACGATTAGCAGCCATCCATTTCAGCGCATTGCGGAAACGTGGTGTCACTGACTCAACGAACCATGCACGAACTATCGCTTCAGAACGGTTTTTAAACATCGCCTGACAAGCATTTTCGCCATAAATCCGAGTTTCTTCCATTCGCTGACGACGGAGCTGTTCAGGATCAATCTGGCTTTTCCCACTGATACCACCATGCATTGGCGTTACAGAATCACTCTCAGGGCGTGACACTGTTTTCCAAGGCGATCTTTCACGCTCATTGGCACGCGGAGAACGGGATGTTCGCTCATTGTCCCGACGACGCTGACCCTGATCACGTCCCTTACCAGATGGACGTTTGTTATTATTACGGCTGTCATTATCGCCCTCACTGCGGACATACATCACTTTGACTTTGCCATTTTTACCACTGTATGAATCGTTCATTCGTTTCTCCAACTGCTTTATGGCGCGAAGATTACCTGATGTGCGCATCTTAAGCTACCTCTGACAACTATAATCCATTAAAATGCGCCCTTAATTTTCCTGCTTTCGGCGAGACATGCCGTACTTGCTATGGAGGGCACAGTCTGGCTACCTGTTGAAACAGCCCCCCACCGAAGATATTCAAGCTACAGCTTGGTACTATTTTGCAACAAACTGGCAATTTAATTACTTCTCAGCAACTGCATCCGATAGCGTAAATCACAGCAACAATTTGCGAAATCCGCTACAGTTATCGACTAACCCCACGAATAAGGAGCCTCCTGATGAGCCAGCGCGGACTTGAAGCTTTATTACGCCCTAAATCCATTGCGGTAATTGGTGCCTCAGAAAAACCAGAACGAGCGGGTTCAGTTATGATGCGTAACTTGCTTGCAGGAGGCTTTGCCGGACCAATACTACCGATTACACCCAATAGCCGTTCTGTTCAAGGGGTTTTAGCTTACCCTTCAATAGATAAATTACCGATTACACCAGACTTGGCTGTTATTTGTACTCATCACCGCCGTAATTTGCAATGTTTAGAACAACTGGGGCAGTTGGGTTGCAAAACGGTGATTATCCTTTCTTCACCAACGTCCCAATTCGCTGAACTAAAGCAGTGCTGCCAGCACTATAGTATCCGACTACTTGGGCCAAACAGTTTAGGTGTATTAGCCCCCTGGCAAGGGCTGAATGCCAGCTTTTCTCCGGTTCCAATACTCAAAGGGAAATTGGCCTTTATTTCTCAATCGGCGGCAGTCTCAAATACGATTCTTGATTGGGCAAAACACCGGGGAGTCGGATTTTCCTACTTTATAGCATTAGGTGACAGTGTAGATATCGATATCGATCATCTGCTTGATTTTCTGGCTCGTGACAGTAAAACCAGCGCTATCCTGCTCTATTTAGAGCATATTCATGATGCCCGTCGCTTTCTTTCAGCATCTAGAAGTGCTTCCCGCAATAAACCTATTTTGGTGGTTAAAAGCGGCCGTACTAAGCGAGCACAGAAATTACTTGGTGAACAACAAAATTTGGATGCGGCTTATGATGCAGCAATTCAGCGAGCAGGGTTATTACGCGTACAAGATACACATGAAATGTTTTCTGCTGTAGAAACGTTAAGCCATATGTCACCTTTACGGGGAGAACGGCTATTTATCGTTAGCAATGGTGCTTCTCCAGCCGCAATGGCGCTGGATGCGTTATTCCGCCGTAACGGCAAGCTCGCAATATTAGGTGAAGAGACAACGAAAGCATTAAAAATACAACTCCCAGAAACTATCTCTCTGCATAACCCGCTAGATTTAAAAGATGACTCCACGGTGGAACGTTATATCGCTGCGTTAAAACCGTTACTAGATAGCCACGACCATGATGCTCTGTTACTTATTCACTCTCCTAGCGCAATTGCTCCCTGTATTCAAACCGCAACCAAAGTCATTGAAACAATCCGTAAACACCCACGGGGAAAATGGCTAACTATCTTTACCAATTGGTGCGGAGAATACTCTTCACAAGAAGCCCGCCGTCTGTTCAATGAAGCAGGTATTCCAACTTATCGCACCCCTGAAGGCGCGATTACTGCTTTCATGCACATGGTTGAATATCGCCGCAATCAGAAACAATTAACAGAAACCCCCGCACTACCAGCAAACATCACAGCTAACACAGCACGTGCCCATCAGTGCATACAACAGGCTCTGGAACAGGGAAATTCTCGTCTGGATACCCATGAAGTTCAACCTATTCTGGAAGCTTATGGTCTCAATACATTGCCAACATGGATTGCTCATAACAGTGATGAAGCAGTCAATATTGCCCAACAGATCGGTTATCCTGTTGCGTTGAAATTACGCTCGCCAGATATCCCGCATAAATCAGAAGTTCAGGGAGTCATGCTCTATTTGCGAAATGCAAATGAGGTCAAGGCTTCTGCTCAAGCGATTATCGAACGCGTCAATCAGAATTTCCCACACGCAAGAATTCAAGGATTGTTAGTTCAAAGCATGGCAAACCGCGCTGGTGCACAAGAGCTACGAATTGCAGTCGAGCAAGATGAAGTATTTGGCCCACTGATTATGTTAGGTGAAGGCGGTATTGAATGGTCACAGGAAACACAAGCAGCCGTTGCGCTGCCACCTCTTAATATGGCGTTAGCGCGATATCTGGTTATTCAGGCGATTAAAAGTAGAAAAATTAAGCTCAGGGGAGCTCCTCAATCATTAGACGTACTAGCACTCAGCCGACTGTTAGTTCAAGTATCGAATCTGTTACTTGATTGCCCGCAAATTGTACGACTGGATATTCATCCATTACTGGCTTCTGGCGATGAATTCACATTATTAGATGTTTCAATGGAATTATCTTCGATAGACGGTGATCCACGAACTAGATTAGCTATCCGTCCATATCCAAGCGAACTAGAAGAATCTATAAAACTCAAAGGAGGTGCAGAATGCCTGCTACGTCCGATTCTGCCAGAAGATGAACCGCTGCTGAAAGATTTCATCGGCCAAGTTACGAAAGAAGATCTCTATTACCGCTACTTTAGTGAAATCAGCGAATTCACACACGACGATCTGGCCAATATGACGCAGATTGATTACGACCGTGAAATGGCATTTGTTGCCGTACGACATCCTAAAACGACTCCAGAAATTATCGGGGTGACTCGTGCCATAGCTGACCCAGATAATGTCGAAGCAGAATTCGCTGTGCTAGTGCGTTCTGACTTAAAAGGGATCACCCTTGGATATCAACTTATGATAAAACTGATTAACTATACACGGGAACATGGCATAAGCCGCCTCAACGCTATCACCATGCCAGAAAACCGTACGATGATAAAACTGGCTAAAAAACTGGGATTTACCATAGATGTTCAATTTGAGGATAGCATTGTAAACTTATCCCTCGAACTCTAAATCAACTACGTGATGGACCGCACAGACTTGAATCATTAGGCATTAGAGCGTTAAATCATGCTCACAATTAGCCAGACTAATGGTATTATCGCCAGATCATTTGATGCATTGCTTTACATAGTAGTCCTTTAGCCATCTAACATAAGAGAAAAAGCGCACTGTGATGTTGTCTAAATTCAAACAAGCTAAACATCAACAACACCTTGCACAACTGCCTAAGCTACCTCAGTCAGTTGCTGATGTTAAAACACTTTATCAACCTGAAGTGTTCCGCAGCACCCTGCTGGAAAAAATTGCTAACGCTGAAAAACATATTTATATCATCTCCCTCTATCTGGAAAATGATGACGCAGGGAAAGATATCCTTAATGCACTTTATACAGCTAAACAACAACGCCCAGACTTGGACATTAAAGTGCTCGTTGACTGGCATCGAGCACAACGTGGACGAATTGGTGCTGCTGCAATGGTAACGAATGCCGATTGGTATTGTTCTATGGCAGAAGCTTATCCTGATGTGAAAATTCCAGTACTAGGTGTACCTGTAAATACCCGCGAAGCACTGGGTGTTTTACATTTAAAAGGTTTTATCTTTGACGATACTGTAGTTTATAGCGGAGCAAGCATTAATGATGTTTATCTCCACCAACATGATAAATATCGCTATGATCGCTACCACTTGCTTCACAATGCAGAACTTGCAGAAGCAATGAAACACTTTGTTGATAATCACATTATCGCTACAGGAGCCGTGCAGAAACTGGATTGTAAAAACCGTCCTCGTATTCCTGAAATTAAAAATTTGATCCGTCAATTACGTTTTTCTCTGCGGCACACCACCTATAAAATAAACAATCAGGCAACGAATGATGAACTATCTGTCACTCCACTTGCTGGTCTGGGAAAGAAAAATCTACTAAATAAAACCATTAGTCATCTGATTGCCAGCACAGAACAAAAGCTGATTATTTGCACTCCGTATTTTAATCTTCCAGCCATCATTGTCCGGCGGATCGTTCATCTACTTCGTAAAGGTAAACATGTGGAAATTATTGTTGGTGATAAAACTGCCAACGATTTTTATATTCCACCGGAAGAACCCTTTAAAATTATCGGTGCATTACCCTATTTATATGAAATTAATCTGCGCCGTTTCATCAGTAGACTACAGCGTTATGTTGACAACAATCAACTGACTATCAGGTTATGGAAAGATGGTGATAATAGCTACCACCTAAAAGGTGTGTGGGTGGACAATCAATGGCAATTGATTACAGGAAATAATCTTAATCCTCGTGCCTGGGGACTGGATTTAGAAAATGCCATTCTTATTCACGATCCTCATAAAGAAATGCAGGAGCAACGTACAAAAGAACTGCACTGTATCCGTACTCATACTACGGTTGTCAGTGATTATCAGGAATTGGACAGCATCCAGCTTTACCCAGTCAAAGTACGTAAACTTATCCGCCGTTTACGTCGCATCCGGGTAGACAAACTGATTAGTCGTATTCTGTAATTGAATCGATAAAGCGAATTATCTTTTCTAAATAAAATCTCCTGATATTGAATAATTTCGGGAGATTTTTACCATCGAACTTTAATTTGATAAATCTCAAATTTTCTTAAATAAGAGTAATATTCAAAAGTACGTAAATCTAGATTTATACCCGTTATCTTTCAAGTTGCCTCTTTGTTGGCTGCGCGCTCTCACCCCGGTCACATCGTTATCTATGCTCCCGGGGATTCGCTCCCTTGCTGTCGCAATGCATCTTGAAATTAGGGTATAGAGAGAAATTTTTGTCATGCTCGGCTAAGCTTAGGATAACATGACTCATTTTCTTTCCCATCAGTTCAAAAAGTTATTTAAATTATTTTTTATGCCTGCTATTACTATAATATATTTT
>NZ_CAWPHH010000022.1:0-73055 GCF_963887965.1 Photorhabdus sp. RW14-46
TATCACGGCAGGTGTGATGGAGATGTTCAAGTTCGGCTTTTTGTTCATCGGTAATGAATATTTTCATAGCGAGGATAATGATCTCCATTTCGGATAAAATCAAGCATCTTCAATGATTACGGGTATATCATAAAGAAATGAAGTGTTTTATACCGGTTATCTTTCAAGTTGCCTCTTTGTTGGCTGCACTCGCTCACCTCGCTCCCTTGCCGTCGCGATGCATTTTGAAACCCATAGGGTATATTATCTTTTCCCTATGAGATAATAAATATTTTATTTCCCTTACTTTCCAACCAATTAACTCACCTAAATTATCTATTTTTATACACAAATTATTATACTATACTAAATTTAATAAAAATAAATGATGAAGATCACAATTAAATATTTTCAGAACATTTGAAAATCAAACAAGGGAATATAACTTAATTTTAATATTTTAGCGATTAAACTACTCTTATTATCAACATTTAAATCCATATTCTATTTCAATATTTTATTGATATAAAATAAAAATATGGCATCAAATATTTCAATGCCATACTTGCCATAAAGTTATCAAACATATATACCCGTCATCTTTCAAGTTGCCTCTTTGTTGGCTGCACTCACTCACCCCAGTCACATCGTTATCTATGCTCCCGGGGATTCTCTCCCTTGCCGTCGCGATACATCTTGAAATCCATAAGGTATAATATCCATATCATCATATTTGGTGAAGCTTCACTATTATCTATAATTTATTTTACACCTAGTTGGATAATTGAATATGATTCGTCGATATCTTTAACATCTTGAATAACCAGCCCTGCCTGGTTAGCCAAATATTCGAATTCCGTTAAGTCACGCTCTTTCCCTAAAGATGATACATCCATTAATATATCAAAATATTTAATTATATTAGACTGTGGTTTTTTCATTAAGGTTATCAATAAAATAGTTGCATTATTACCCATTGCCTTCCGGCAATTTTCTAAAATGAGTATTGCGTCATTATCAGGCCAATCGTGAATAACATTCTTTAGAATATATAAATCGTAACCCGACGGAATTGATTTAAAAAAATCTCCATCTATAAAATTTATATTTCCGTAATCAGGAAGTTCATTATATCTGTCCAATACAGCGTAATGCTTTTCTTTCACCTTTTCACTCATTCTTATCAGAAGATTCCCTTCTCCTCCACCAACATCTAATATTTTATCGTGTTGATTAAAATCATAAACATCAAATAGCTTTTCAATCATTTTATCTGAATCTTTTGACATTAAGGAATCAAATTTTGATTTGAGCAATTTATTACTATCCAAATATTCAAAGAAGGGTTTTCCATTCGCTATTTCAAATGCCGATTTACCATTATCTTCAAGTAAGGATTTTGGATACATTAACCAAGCGTTCCAGAGACCTGAGTTAAATTCCCACTTTGCTATTAATGACTCCATACTCTCTGGATCAGCAAGCACACGACATTCCTCAGAAAGTGCAACTCTATCATTACTGCTAACCAATACCCCGATTTCAATTAAGAAATCACATAATCGATTCAGTCGCGAATAATCAATACCATATTGGCTGGCAAGTTCGTTGATATCCATATAGGTGCCATTTTTAAAGTGAACAGACAAACCTGTATCAACAAAAGTATAAATGGCAATTGATTTTCTATATGATGTAATAAGTTCGGCTAGCATTAGTTATCCTTTATATCTTTATCTTATATACCCGTTATCTTTCAAGTTGCTTCTTTGTTGGCTGCACTCACTCACCCCGGTCACATCGTTATCTATGCTCCCGGGGATTCGTTCTCTTGCCGTCGCGATCCATCTTGAAATCCATAGGGTATAAAAAGGTGAATTTTTTATCTAAAATTCAGAAAATACCGTGATAATTTATTAGGTATTCTGATAATTAGAATGAGATTATTAACTTTACTATCCTTTCTTGGTAATATAATGCAGATATCATTTTCCTTATTCTCCAATTAGTTAACTTACTTTAGTTATGTATTTTTAGGGTTAAAATTGTTAATTATCAGACTATATTAAACATGATAAAAAGAAATGATGAAGATTACAATTAACTCTTTTAAGGGGTTTTAAAAATCAAATAAAATTATTTAACATAGTTATTTATGCTATCTAAATTATTTTTATTTCCAACGAATGAATTCTCTTTCCGCTTTAATATCCATATATTTTATAGAGATTAATTACCAATCCCAATAGGCAATCATTATTGCAGGCCATTCTTATCAATGAACAGTACCGGAGCGTACACCACGTAGTACGTGAGTAATAGTACGCGAGGAAGGACAAATAAAATAGCCCTATTGGATAGGTAGTAAGTATGTCATCAAATATTTTAATGACATACTTGTTATATGTTTTTTCAGAGAAACAATATCCATATAATTATACTTAATGAAAATACATGATTATCTTTAAGTTATTTTATTCCTAGCTGGATAATTGAAGATGATTCATCGATATCTTTAACATCTTGAATAACCAATCCTGCCTGGTTAGCCAAACGTTCGAATTCCGTCAAATAACGTTCTTTTCCTGAAAATAGTACATCCATTAATATATCCAAATATATCACCATCTTAGATTGTGGTTTTTTCATATAACTTATCAATAAAACAGCGGAACCATTATCCATTGCCTTGCGACAATTTTCTAAAATGAGTATTGCGTTATTATCGGACCAATCGTGAATAACATCCTTTAAAATATATAAATCATAACCTGATGGAATTACTTTTAGAAAATCTCCATTTATAAAATCGATATTTTCCAAAACAGGAATTTCATCATATCTATCTAATACAGCGTAATATTTTCCTTTTACCTTCTCACTCATTTTTACCAGAAGACTTCCCTCACCTCCTCCAATATCTAATATTCTGTTGTATTGACCAAAATCATAAATATCAAGTAGCTTTTCAATTATTTTATCTGAGCCCTTTGACATTGAAGAGTCAAAATTTGATTTGAGTAATTTATTACTCGCTAAATGTTCAAAGAATGATTTTCCATGCGTTATTTCAAATGCCGGTTTTCCATCATTTTCAAGTAAAGATCTCGGATACATTGACCAAGCGTTCCAGCAATCTGGACTCAGTTCCCATTTTACAATTAATGACTCCATACTTTCAGGATCGGCAAGTGCACTGCATTCCTCAGAAAGGGTGACTTTATGGCCGTGGTTAACCAATATCCCAATTTCAATTAAGAAATCACATAATCGATCCAGTCGTGAATAATCAATACCACATTGACGGGAAAGTTCGTCTATATCTACATAAGCTCCATTTCTAAAGTGAATAGATAAACCGGTATCAACAAAAGCGTAGATTGCGGCTGATTTTCTATATGATGTAATAAGTTCGGCTAGCATTGAGTTATCCTTTATACCCGTTATCCTTCAAGTTGCCTCTTTGTTGGCTGCGCTCACTCACCCCGGTCACATCGTTATCTATGCTCCCGGGGATTCGCTCCCTTGCCGTCGTGACGCATCTTGAAATCCATTGGGTATATGTCTTTGTCTAAAGTATATGAAATACCATAATGCATAATTGGGTATTTCGATCACTAATATGTAATTATTAGCTTTGTTACCTTTTCTTAGTGAGATAATAAAAATTCCATTCTCCTTATTTTCCCATTGTTCAACTTACTTTAATAACGCATTTTTAGGAACAAAATTGTTAACTATCAGACTATATTAAATTCGACAAAAATAAATGACAAAGATCACAATTAACTCTTCCCATAAATTTCCAAAATAAAATAGAATTTTTTAATATAGTTATTAATCGTTTTTATTGTCAGAGAGTAAATTTGCTTTCTAATTTAATGCTTATATATTTAATTATTAACATAAAATAAAAATGTGACATCAAATATCTTGATGCCACATTTTATATATTTCCCAACGATAGAATATGAGTATATCCGTCATCTTTCAAGTTGCCTCTTTGTTGGCTGCACTCACCCCGGTCACATCGTTCTCTATGCTCCCGGGGATTCGCTCCCTTGCCGTCGCGATCCATCTTGAAATCTATTGGGTATATAATCATCTTTGGAAATAATCCTAAACCCCTAATGATTTATTTTACCTTTAATTCGATCAGTGAAAATATTTCATCTAAATCTTTATAATGTCGAATGACAAGCCCCGCTTGGTTAGCTATATCTTCGAATTCAGACAAATAACGTTGTTTCGCTGAAAATAGCATATCCATTAATATATCCACAGATTTAACTACCAAGGATTGTGGTTTTTTCATTAAGGTTATTATCAGGAGGGTTGCGTTATTATCCATCGCTTCTCGGCAGTTCTTCAAAATGGATATAGCATCATTATCAGGCCAGTTATGGAGAACATTCTTTAAAATATATAAATCATAACCTGTCGGAATTGGCTTAAAAAAATCTCCTTTTATGAAATTTATACCTTCTGAAATAGGCACTTCATTATATCTGTCCAATACAGTGTAATCTTTTCCTTTGACCTGTTCACTGATTCTGATCAAAAGCTCTCCGTCTCCACCCCCCAGATCTAATATTCTGTTATGTTTATTAAAATCATAAATAACAAGCAATTCTTTAATTATTTTATTTGTGTATTTTGACATTAAAGCATCAAAATCTGATTTTAATCCCTTATTACTATCCAAATGCTCAAAAAATGATTTTCCATGCACCATTTCAAATGCCGATTTGCCATTGTTTTCCAGTAAGGATTTTGGATACATTAACCAAGAATCCCAATGTTCTGAATTGATTTCATATTTTACTGTTAAGAATTCTACGCTATTAGGATCAGCAAGTGCACTGCATTCCTCAGAAAGTGCAACTCCGTGGTCACTGCTAACCAATACGCCTATTTCAATTAAGAAATCACATAGTCGATTAAGTCTCGAATAATCAATACCATATTGACTGGCAAGTTTGTTAATATCTACATAGTCTCCATTTTTAAAGTGAATAGATAAACCCGCATCAACAAAAGTATAGATTGCAGCGGTTTTTCTATATGACGTAATGAGATCGATTAGCATTGAATTACCCTTTCTGTATTTTTAAATGAGGTTATTATATAATACATAGATAGTAACACTATAAATAACCATATATAGTTGAAACACTTTTAGCCCCAAATGTAATTATTAGCTTTGCTATATTTTCCTTATGCAGTAATGAAAATTTGATTCATCTTTGACAATTGCTTACTCACTTTAATTATATGTTTTTAACCATGAGTTAATTAACTATCAGACTATATAAAATATGATAGAAAGAAATGTTAAAAATCACAATTAACTCTTTTTAGGGATTTTTAAGATTAAATCAAAAGATGTGCCTTAACAATATTTTTCTTTCAAAAAATTCACACAAAGAACGAAGGGTTATAAAAAATTTACAACCATTTCATGAATATATTGATTATTACCGACCACATAATTTCAAGTATTATCTCTGTAGCCCAGAAACCACTTTTGATCTATGCTGAACGCTAAAAACAAGCTTACAGATTATTATTAATCTGAAAGCCCCAAGGAAGATAGAACCTAATGAGTATCCACATCGTTCCTAAAGAACAATTGAGCAAAGATCGCATCAATGAAAAAACAGCAGATTATATCCCGCCATTGCTTTTTGCTAATCTGAGAAATCTTTATCAGCGTCGAGCAGAACGCTTGCAACAATTGGCAAAAGAGAGCTCATTCGTTGATTATCTTAACTTTTCGGCACAAGTTGCCGAAGCTCAGCAAAAGGCGTTGCATGATAATCCATTGAAAATGGAGATAGCAGATATCTTAGAAAAATCGGTCATTGAAGGTAAACCGCCTCTGGATTGTAAAACCTTCCAACGTACTGAACACTGGCAAAAATTACTTCACTCTCTGATAGCAGAATTACTGCCGGATGCGTCGGAACATGTTAATGCCGCTCTGGATAATCTAGAAAAAGCGTCAGAACAGGAGCTGGAACAGATGGCCGATGCTCTGCTGAAAAATGAATTCAGTCAAGTCAGCCCTGAAAAAGCACTTTTTATCTGGGCGGCACTTTCCCTCTATTGGGCACAAATGGCAAATCAAATCCCAGGAAAAGCGAGGGCAGAATATGGTGAACATCGTCAGTTTTGTCCGGTTTGCAACAGTATGCCAGTCTCAAGTGTCGTTCAGATTGGCACAACCAACGGGTTGCGTTATCTGCATTGTAGTTTGTGTGAAAGTGAATGGCATGTAGTACGGGTAAAATGCAGTAATTGCGAGCAAACCCGCGATCTTAATTATTGGTCATTGGATAGTGAACACGCCGCCGTGAAAGCGGAAAGTTGCGGCGATTGCGGTAGTTATTTGAAAATTCTCTATCAGGAGAAAGATCCAAAAGTTGAAGCTGTTGCTGATGATTTAGCGTCACTGATCCTTGATGCCAAAATGGAAGAGGAAGGTTTTGCCCGCAGTAGCATCAACCCGTTTTTGTTCCCAAATGAGTAGTAGTAAGGCCATGACACATAAACCTTGCCTGTTGTACAGCCAACTCCCCGCCATTGATCGTCTATTGCGTGAGCCACAAATAACACCATTAGTGGAGCAATATGGACAGACGTTGGTCACTGCAACATTAAGAAGAATGCAGGAGCAGGCCAGAATCAATATCAAGCAGTATCAGGCACTGCCTGATTGGTGTGATAACTGGGCCTCGGCACTTGGTCAGCAACTGGAGCAGAAACAAGCGTTAGCTTTAAAGCCAGTGTTTAATCTTAGTGGTACGGTGATTCACACCAATCTTGGCCGAGCATTAATGGCAGAATCAGCGATTGAAGCGGTAACACAAGTGATGCGTTCACCTGTAACGTTGGAATATTCCCTCAATAACGCCGAACGTGGGCACCGTGACCATGCTTTGGCGGATTTACTGTGTGAATTAACCGGGGCGGAAGATGCTTGTATTGTTAATAACAATGCAGCGGCGGTGTTGTTATTGTTGGCAACCGTAGCATCCGGTAAGCAAGTGGTGGTTTCTCGTGGCGAACTAGTGGAAATTGGTGGCGCATTCCGTATTCCTGATGTGATGGTTCAGGCAGGATGCCGATTAGTTGAAGTCGGCACAACGAACCGCACTCACCTGAAAGATTATCGGCAAGCGATTAATGAAGAGACCGCTCTCCTCATGAAAGTGCATGCCAGTAACTACAATATTGACGGTTTTACCGCGGAAGTGTCTGGCCGTGAATTGGCCACTCTGGGAATAGCCTCGCAAATTCCCACTGCAATTGATCTGGGCAGTGGTTCCATGATCAATATGGTGCAATATGGATTGCCAGCCGAACCTATGCCTCAAGATTATCTGAATCAGGGTATCGATCTGGTCACTTTCTCTGGTGATAAATTACTGGGGGGACCACAAGCTGGCATTATTCTTGGCAAGAAACACTGGATAGAAGCCATTCAGCGTCATCCGCTGAAACGTGCTTTGCGGGCAGATAAGATGACGCTGGCCGCTTTAGAAGCCACATTGCGGTTATATCAGCGCCCCGAACAGCTTTGCCAGCAGTTGCCAACGTTGCGTCTGTTAACCCGCTCACAACAACAAATGCATGATATGGCACAACGGCTATTACCTCAGCTTCAAGCACATTACGGTGACCAATTTATTGTTCGTAATGAACCCTGTTATTCACAGATTGGCAGTGGTTCACTGCCGGTTGATCGGCTGCCAAGTTGGGCTTTGACTTTCGCTGCCGTTGAGGGTCAGGGGAGCTCGTTAGAGCGGTTGGCCCGGTGCTGGCGTGGATTAGCGAAACCCGTTCTTGGTCGTATCTCTGGCGGACGTTTATGGCTGGATTTACGCTGTCTTGAAGATGAAAAAGCGCTATTGCAGGCATTGTTGCTGTAATTTTCTGAAATACAATAATTTTCTGAAACTATTATGATTTTTGCCACCGCGGGCCATGTTGATCATGGTAAAACCACACTTATTCAAGCGATTACTGGCGTTAATACAGCCCATTTGCCGGAAGAGAAAAAGCGCGGGATGACCATCGATTTAGGTTATGCCTATTGGCCGCAACCGGATGGCTCTTCGGTTGGTTTTATCGATGTGCCCGGACATGAGAAATTCCTCGCTAATATGTTGGCAGGGATCGGAGGTATTGATCATGTTTTATTAGTGGTTGCCTGTGACGATGGGGTAATGGCTCAAACGAGAGAACATTTAGCTATTCTGCGTTTGATTGGCCGCCCGGCCATGACAGTTGCGCTCACTAAAGCAGATCGGGTAGAAACACAACGAATAGTTGAAGTCCGCCAACAAATTGAACATGAACTGGCAACGCAAGGTTGGAGTGAATCCCCTCTGTTTGTAACGGCTGCGGCGGATAAAGAAAGTATTGTCCCTTTGAGACAGCATCTGTTGCAGTTGCATCAGCAAAATAAGCAGCATAAAAAATTACATCAACGTTTTCGTCTGGCGATAGATCGCGCTTTCAGTGTAAAAGGCGCAGGCTTGGTCGTAACGGGAACGGCACTGGCCGGCCGGGTCAAGGTGGGAGATACCCTCTGGCTAACCGGCCGGGATCAGCAAATTAGAGTACGTGGCTTGCATGCTCAGAATCAACAGGCCGATACGGCTCAGGCCGGGCAACGTATTGCACTGAATATTGCTGGTGATGTGAGTAAAGAACAGGTTTCCCGTGGTGATTGGCTACTTTCCCGCCAGCCCTTTGAACACGTAGAGAAAGTATTGGTGGAAGTAGAAACTGATGAACCCTTGCGAAACTGGCAATCACTTCATATTCATCATGCTGCCAGCCATATAACGGGGCGGATTTCATTACTAAATCCGCTTTCTGATAAGCCTCTGCTGGCTGAATTGGTGCTTGATAGCCCATTGTGGTTGGTTGAGGATGATCGACTGATATTGCGAGATATTAGTGCCAGAAAAACATTGGCTGGTACGCGGGTAATAAACCTAAATTCCCCCCGCCGTGGTAAACGCCAGCCAGCATTTTTGCATTGGCTCACTCAGCTTGCCAGAACATCAGATCATGCAGCTAATTTAGCGCTCCATTTGCCACGAGGTGCACTCTCTCTCGACCATTTTTCTTGGGCGCGTCAGTTAACGGAAGCAACTCTCCACCCGCTAATCGTTGATCAAGATATGATTATTGCCGATGGTATGGTGTTATCACAGAACAATGCCAAGTTAGCAAAGCAGAAGTTACTACACGTTTTGGCTGAATATCACCAGCAACATGTTGATCAACTGGGTTTAGGCAGGGCACGTCTGAAACGGATGGCGCTGCCAACGCTGGATGAAGCGCTAGTTTACACTTTGATAGATGCCTTGCTCAGTGATGGACAGCTAAAGCAATTACGAGGTTGGTTATATCTTCCTAAACACGGTTTGTCTTTTAGTGATGAACAGGCAAAATTGTGGCAACGAATAGCGCCCTATTTTACAGATGATCCTTGGTGGGTACGCGACCTGACTGCTGATTTAAAAGAAGAAGAAGCAACAGTTCGCAGTTTGTTGAAAAAAGCTGCTCAATTGGGGCATATTATCGCGATTGTTCCTGATCGTTATTATTGCAGCCAACGAATTCAGCAGTTCGCCAATCTGATTCGTCAATTTAATCAAGATCATGGTGCAATTACTGCTGCCGATTTTCGTGATCAACTCGGTATCGGTCGTAAACTGGCTATTCAGATATTGGAATTTTTTGATCGCAGTGGTTTCACTCGTCGTCAGGCTGAGTCACATATTCTTAGAGATAATGGGCTGTTCTGATGATTTCTTTATTTAAAATATATACCCGTTATCCTTCAAGTTGCCTCTTTGTTGGCTGCACTCGCTCACCCCGGTCACATAGTTATCTATGCTCCCGGGGATTTGCTCCCTTGCCGCCGCGATGCACCTTGAAATCCATAGGGTATAGATGATTTCAGCAAAATCACCGTCTTGAACTGATCTGTGCTATTTTGCCAACCGTGAACCACCTATTAATTGGATTCAATACGATATGAAAAAGAAAATAATATCAGGTGTTTATCTGGGATTATTGTTCATTGCAACTTTAATACTAGTTTTTGAAAAAAGTGAAGATATTTACCCGGCACTGATTGCTGTCGGCGTGTTTGGTGTGATATTTGGTCTAGTATTTTTTGTGTCAGCTCGGTTACTGTTTTCTACGGCCTTTACCGGAACACTGTTTATTATCTTTAAGTTCCTCAATCAGATAAAAGTTCATTACTACAAAGAGCAGTTGATGTTCTCCGATCTAAACTTGATGTTTGATCCTGCCAATCAGGAAACACTACGCCACTATTGGCTGGCCGGTTTAGGCGTTGTCGCGATGTTTATCTGGTTGATTTTTAACATGACGCTGAGCTGGAAAAAATCATCTTCCCTCCGTGGTTTCAAATGGCGTACCGTCGGCTTGGTTCTGGCGGCGTTCTGTACATGGGAAGTGAGCGCTACCGCCGATGCGTTCAGGGAACAGTGGGAATCTTCACTACCAAAAGGACGTGGTACAGTCACCAATATGGTGATGTCGGCCAAAGATGCCAAATATCATGCGCCTCAGTTTGGGCAATCATCCGATTATTTTCTGCAACAGGCTAAGAATGTTGTGCTGCCTGTCCCGCAGTCAGCGATTAAACCTGACGTGGTGATGTTATTACAGGAATCCACCGTGACTCCGCATATCTATCAACTGCCTGATGATACCCGCTTACCTCATCTTTATATGTTCCAGCGGGATTCGGGTGTCAGCGCCCAAAGTCCAATGCGGGTGCAAACTTTCGGTGGTGGTACTTGGTTATCTGAATTTTCTGCTCTGACGGGCTTAAATACAGATGATTTTGGCTCACGTAAGAATGCGGTTTTTTATTTTATTGTTGATCACCTGAAATATAGCTTGTTCCGTGAAATGAAACAGAATGGTTATTATACGGTTGTTTTGACACCATTTAATAAATCTTCTTATCATTCCGGTCATGCCTATCAGACTCTCGGCGTTGATCGCATTATTCAGCCACAAGAATTGGGATATCCCGCCAGTCTTGATAAAAATCTGTGGACTATTTCTACCCAAGAGATGTTGAGTTATGTGAAAGAAATTTTGGCACAGGAAACGGATAAGCCGCTCTTTATTTTCTCACTAACTATGTATGAACATGGCCCATATGATGAAGATCATGCTGATGATTACAAGCTTACCGGACATGTGAAAAATTCACAGGCAGTAGGTAAGTTCAGTCACTATATGGAGAAAATCAAAGCTTCTGATCCGGCAATTAAAGATTTCAGTGAGTTTGTTGCTAAACGGGAAAAGCCAACCATGTTCCTCTACTTCGGTGATCATCAACCCAATATCAGCCTAAATCAGTACAATGGCGTATTTTCAAATCCGGGTCATATTACCCAGTTTACTATGCGGGATAACTTGCAACAGGGAGAATCTATTCAGACTGATGAACTGACGGATATTTCATTCCTTGGCGGCATGATTATGGAGAGAGCTAAACTGGATGCTTCATCTTTTTACCGAGCAAATATGACAATGCGTCATCTCTGCCGAGGAGCGTTGGATGATTGTCAGGATAAGGCGCTGGTGGAAAGCTACAAGCACTATATTTATCAGCAACTAGACGTTGCAGGTAAAAAGTAAGTTATACCCGTTATCTTTCAAGCTGCCTCTTTGTTGGCTGCACTCACTCACCCCGGTCACATAGTTACCTATGCTCCCGGGGATTCGCTCCCTTGCCGTCGCGATGCAACTCGAAATCCATAGGGTATATATACCCATAATGTGAGTAGGTGCCATATTTATATGGCGCTTGCTGTAGATAATGTTGATGAGAATGTTAATCCCACCCAATTTTCAGGCGCTTTGCTCTGGCTTGTAACCCTCCCAATATCGAATTACTGATATGAACAGGGAAATCTATCGGCAACTGGTCTCTGACATTCATGACAACGGTATCAACCGTCTCAGCATATTCAGTAAGAATTCTTGCCATCGAATCCTTATCAAATCCAGCGACCTTGGCTGTTTGAAAAAAGTGCCTTGGGAATATCTGCTCTATGTTGTACTTCCTACCTCTCGTCCCAGTTAGCCCCATTGCCAATTTGGCATCTCGGGGATGAAGCCCTCTGCCTTACCACTCCTCTTTCCACGCCGGGTCCGACGTTGTGCAATCATCTTCCACTGACGAATTTATCTTAGTAACGTTTCTTGGCCGGATATCGAGTTCTAAATTCAACGCCGACATAATCTTAAAGAAGGTCTCCAGCTTGGTAGAATCTGGGTGCAGCTCAAAGCTTGATACCGTGTCCTGCCGAATACCCACTTTGCTTGCCACTTTGCCCTGAGAAAGTTTTTGAGTAAGCCTGATATCTTTTAAATATACGCTAAGTTGTTTCGAGTTAGTCACTTTCATATTTGAGGTCAACCAATTTGAACAGTTAACCTCATTGTTACACGCTATGACAGGTAAATCAATTTTTACACGCTACAGCCGGTAAATGTAATTTTACCTGTTATAACCGGTAAAAAAGTTCTACTTCTGCCTTTTACCCACTTACTTCCCAATACAAAAACTCGAAAAAATCCTTCCTAGCAGATCATCGGAGGTAAATTCACCCGTGATCTCACTCAATGCCTGCTGCGCCAGACGCAACTCTTCTGCCAGCAATTCACCTGAACGGGCAACCACCAATTGTTCATGGCCCTGTTGTAAATGTTCCGCTGCGGTATTTAATGCTTGTAAATGACGACGACGAGCCAAGAAACCACCTTCGGTATTACTGCTAAAACCCATCGTCTCTTTCAGATGATCACGCAATAAATCGATTCCTTCACCACTACGGGCAGAAAGTCGAATTAGCGAGTAACCACTTACTTCTGCAATACTTGTCTCTTCATCAGTCATATCTGTCTTATTACGAACGACTGTGATAGGAAGCGATTTAGGCAGGCGAGCCATAAATTCAGGCCAGATTTCCACAGGTTCAACCGCGTTCGTCGTCGTGCTATCCACCATAAACAGTACACGATCAGCCTGCTCAATTTCCTGCCAAGCACGCTCAATACCAATACGCTCAACTTCGTCACTGGCTTCACGCAAACCGGCGGTATCAATAATATGCAACGGCATACCGTCAATATGGATATGTTCACGCAGCACATCACGGGTTGTACCAGCAATATCCGTCACAATCGCCGCTTCACGGCCTGCTAATGCATTAAGTAGACTGGACTTTCCTGCATTAGGGCGACCAGCAATAACAACTTTCATCCCTTCACGTAAAAGGCTGCCCTGACGTGCCTGAGAACGCACTCGCTCAAGCTCAACTATCACTTCATCCAGCTCAGCTTCGATTTTCCCATCAGAAAGGAAGTCAATCTCTTCATCTGGAAAATCAATAGCCGCTTCTACATAGATTCGTAAGTGAGTAAGTGCTTCCACCATCTGGTGAACTTGAGTCGAAAAAGCGCCCTGTAAGGAGTTCATCGCTGAACGGGCAGCCTGCTCCGAACTGGCATCGATCAGGTCAGCAATGGCTTCCGCCTGAGCTAAATCCAGTTTGTCATTAAGAAAAGCGCGTTCAGAAAACTCACCTGGGTTAGCAATTCGCACACCAGACAGCGTTAGAATACGTTTAAGTAGCAAATCGAGAATAACTGGACCACCATGCCCTTGAAGCTCCAGTACATCTTCTCCAGTAAAGGAATTCGGCCCCGGAAAGTAAATAGCAATCCCCTGATCAAGTATCTGACCATCCACATCACGAAATGGCAGATAATCTGCATAACGGGGTTTGGGTAATTTACCTAATACCACCTCAGCGACCTGTGCGGCTTTCGGGCCGGAAACACGCAAAATACCAACCCCTCCTCGTCCTGGTGGGGTAGCCTGAGCAACAATCGTATCCGTGGTATTCATAGTTATCTCTCTATTGACTTTTTCGCCCAAATTATTCTTTTACTCAAATAGTTAAGGCGGTCAATGACCGCCTTTTCTGTTACAACGGCCAGCATATATTCATTCTGGCTGAAGCTATACCCGTCATCTTTCAAGTTGCCTCTTTGTTGGCTGCACTCACTCACCCCGGTCACATAGTTTTCTATGCTCCCGGGGATTCGCTCCCTTGCCGCCGCGATCCATCTTGAAATCCATAGGGTGTATGTTTTATTTCGCTGGCTTTTTCTCACGACTATGCAAGCCGCGTTTTTCCAGCCCACGATAAATTAATTGCTGCTGGATAATTGTCACCAGGTTACTGACGATATAGTACAGAACCAGACCTGATGGGAACCACAGGAAGAATATGGTAAATATGACGGGCATATAGGTCATAATCTTCTGTTGCATCGGATCAGTAATTGTTGTCGGAGACATTTTCTGGATGATGAACATTGTCACACCCATCAGCAACGGCAGGATGTAATAAGGATCTTGTGCAGACAAGTCATGAATCCAGCCAGCAAATGGCGCATGACGCAATTCAACAGAACCCATCAACATGTAATATAAAGCAAGGAAGATTGGCATCTGGATCAACAAAGGCAAACAACCACCCAGTGGGTTCACTTTCTCTGCTTTGTACAATGCCATCATTTCTTGGCTCATACGCTGTTTATCATCACCAATACGCTCGCGCATAGCCGCCAATTTAGGCTGTAACAGACGCATTTTCGCCATTGACGTGTATTGTGCTTTGGTCAGCGGGTACATGATACCACGCACAATAAAGGTGATAACAATGATGGAGAAGCCCCAGTTACCAATAAAACCATGCAGGAACTTCAACAGTTTAAATAATGGCTGAGAGATAAACCACAACCAACCATAGTCTACGGACAGATCCAGATGAGGTGCTACAGCAGCCATTTCATCTTGAATTTCTGGACCAATCCACAGTGTAGAAGAGACTGTTTTTTCACTGTTAGCCGCAACAGAGATTGGGGCACTCTTATAGCCAATCGCAGCCATCTCTTTACCTAATGCAACAGTGTAAAAAGTGCTGGTTTCATTAGCTACAGGAACCCAAGCGGTAGCAAAATATTGTTGCAACATAGCAATCCAGCCACCTTTGGTGGTCACGGATAAAGATTCACCTTCAATATCGCTAAAGCTATATTTTTTGTATTTGGTATCATCTGAAGAATAGGCTGCACCACGGTAAGTATGCAGGGCAAAGTTACTGCTGCCTGTATCACGATGCTTGGGTAGTTCAACACTCTGTTTCAACTGACCAAAGAAGGTCATCTGTAACGGTTTTTCTGTTGTGTTGTGAATACGGTAATCCACACTAATCGCGTATTCACCACGTTTCAGGACAAATGTTTTAACGTAAACAATGCCATTTTTAGTGACGAAATTCATTGGGATACGCAATTCATCCTGTCCATCAGCCAATACATAGCTATCCTGTGCTGCGGTATACAGCGGGCGCTCACTATTCATCGGGTTATCTGGACCATCTTTCCCCGTCAATCCGCTTTGCGCTTGATAAGTGAAAGCAGGTGTTGTTTCCAACAACTTGAAGGGCTGGTTTGAACCCAAGGTATCAGGATAGGCTAACAGGTCAGCCTCTTCGATATCACCGCCACGAGTATTGATGGTCAAAGAGAGCACATCAGTTTTAACCGTGATAAGTTTACCTTTTCCACTGCCTGGTACAGCTTGATTCTCACTGCTCGGCATATCCGTTTGTTGCGTGGCCTGTACTGTCGTTGGCTGCGGATTTTTATCTGCTTCCCATGCTTGCCAGACCAAGAAAGAAACGAACAGCAAAGCGATGAGAAGAAGATTACGTTGCGAATCCATCGTTAGTGTTCTCTGTTATCGTTGTTTTTTACGGGTGGGACAGGATCATCACCACCTTCATGTAAAGGGTGGCATTTTAAAACGCGTTTCACCGTTAACCAACAGCCTTTTATCACCCCAAACCTGCGTAATGCCTCAATGCCATATTGAGAGCATGTAGGATTAAAGCGACAACGAGGCCCCAACAGCGGGCTTATTACCAACTGATATCCCCGGATTAATGCGATCAGGAAGCGCGAGCCAAACGACAGTGACGACGCCATAATTTACCCAACGCCTCCGTTAACGCACGGTTATCAAGCTCAGCAACGCCTTTCCTAACCAATACCACAAAATCCATAGGAGGCAACTCATGTTGGTTTAAACGGAAGCTTTCACGGGCTAACCGCTTAATCCGGTTACGCTCATGAGCACGTTTAACATTTTTCTTGGCTATAGTAAGACCGATACGGGGATGCCCCAGCTCGTTCGGGCGACCAAGGATAGTAATCTCTGGCGAACTTGCCCGTTGGGGTTGCTGGAAAACATAAGTGAAATGCTTGGGAGTTAACAAGCGTAACTCCCTCGGAAAAGCGAGCTTAACCACTAGATGGTTAGCTTTATTACTTAGAAACGGTCAGACGAGTACGGCCTTTTGCACGACGGCGAGCCAGAACCTGACGACCATTTTTGGTAGCCATACGAGCGCGGAAACCATGAGAACGGTTACGCTTCAGTACGGATGGTTGGAAAGTGCGTTTCATAGCGATTTCTACCTAACTTAAGATTATTACTGATTCAGTAAATGCGTTGGCAGCCAGTGAGAAATAGACACCGATGCCTCAATCGCAACATCAATATAAAAGAAGCGGGATTGTAATAAAATGTACAGCTCTGAGTCAATTTACATAACACAAAGTCGGCCGGCTTTTCTACTGAGTCGGATGTTTACCAACACTCTGCCCATGCGTACACCAGACCCTTCACCAAACATTATCGGTAAAAACTCTGATACGCACATAGGGTGCAATATTATACGGACTACTGAACAAAGCGCAACGATCACTGGCAGATCTTCGTTTTTTGTTATGATCCTTGGTCCGATTTTATTTTGAATACCGGCTTATTCTCGATCTGCATTTGGCATCCTCTATAATTCCACTACAACCCCTTTACAGCTCTTTATTTCACACACAATTTTATCCTGTGGATAAAAAGCGCTTAAACTGTGTAAAAGAATGAAGATCTATATCGTCTTTTGCGCTATGATCCCAAGCCATGATTTGGATCTTATCCTCGGATCATGGGGGAGCGATGACATTAAAAATCGCCATACACATGACAATTGATCCTTCCTCACCTTAGAGGAGTCGTTGTTTTGTACCCAATATAATGAGCTAACCACTCCGATTTCTTTAATTGTTAATTGGCCTTGTTTTAGGGGAGTCCACCGTGTCACTTTCGCTTTGGCAGCAATGTCTTGCCCGATTGCAGGATGAATTACCTGCCACAGAATTCAGTATGTGGATACGCCCCCTTCAGGCAGAGCTAAGTGGTAACACGCTGGCACTTTATGCCCCAAATCGGTTCGTTCTGGACTGGGTAAGAGAGAAGTATATCAACAATATCAATGGATTGTTGAATGACTTCTGTGGAGCAGAAGTACCATTATTACGTTTTGAAGTTGGCAATAAACCCGTTTCCCAAAACGATAGCCCACCACAAAGGGTTGTTACTCATACGCCGGTTGCACCTGCACCACAAAACACATCAGTACGCCCCAGTTGGGATAACACCGCGGTACAACCCGAGCTCTCTTATCGCTCTAATGTTAACCCAAAACATACTTTTGATAACTTTGTTGAAGGTAAATCCAACCAACTCGCTCGTGCTGCTGCAAGACAGGTCGCTGATAATCCCGGCGGGGCCTATAACCCACTATTTCTTTATGGTGGTACCGGTTTGGGTAAAACCCATCTATTACATGCCGTAGGTAACAGTATTATGGCACGTAAGGCAAATGCCAAGGTGGTCTATATGCATTCTGAACGTTTTGTTCAGGATATGGTCAAGGCATTACAAAATAATGCAATAGAAGAGTTCAAACGCTATTACCGCTCTGTCGACGCATTATTGATCGATGATATTCAGTTTTTTGCCAATAAAGAACGCTCGCAAGAAGAGTTCTTCCACACATTCAATGCATTACTGGAAGGTAATCAACAGATTATTCTGACATCAGATCGCTACCCAAAAGAGATCAATGGGGTAGAAGATCGGTTAAAATCCCGTTTTGGCTGGGGGCTAACCGTTGCAATTGAACCACCGGAACTCGAAACCCGTGTCGCTATTTTGATGAAGAAGGCAGACGAAAACGAAATCCAGTTACCAGGAGAAGTCGCTTTCTTTATAGCCAAACGTCTGCGTTCTAATGTCCGTGAGCTTGAAGGGGCATTAAATAGGGTAATAGCAAATGCCAATTTTACTGGCCGAGCGATTACCATTGATTTTGTACGTGAAGCATTACGTGATCTGTTAGCATTGCAAGAAAAACTGGTTACCATTGATAATATTCAGAAAACAGTCGCTGAGTATTATAAAATTAAGGTGGCCGATTTACTTTCCAAACGGCGCTCCCGTTCCGTTGCCCGTCCAAGGCAAATGGCAATGGCGCTGGCAAAAGAGTTAACCAACCACAGCTTGCCTGAAATCGGGGATGCCTTTGGTGGACGTGACCATACAACTGTGCTGCATGCTTGTCGTAAAATCGAGCAACTGCGTGAAGAAAGTCACGACATCAAAGAGGATTTTTCTAACTTAATCAGAACATTGTCTTCCTAGTGCTATGAAATTTATCATTGAACGTGAGCAATTGTTAAAACCACTGCAACAGGTCAGTAGCCCGCTGAGTGGGCGCCCTACTCTGCCTATTCTTGGTAATTTATTACTACAGGTTACAGAAGGCTCCCTGTTGCTGACCGGCACAGATTTAGAAATGGAAATGATGGCAAGAGTCACGCTTTCATTGCCACACGAAGCAGGTGCAACCACAGTACCGGCACGTAAATTCTTTGATATCTGGCGAGGTTTGCCAGACGGGGCCGAGATCAGTGTAGAACTGGATGGTGACCGCCTATTGGTGCGTTCTGGTCGCAGCCGCTTCTCACTTTCCACATTGCCCGCATCTGATTTTCCAAATCTTGATGACTGGCAAAGTGAGGTGGAGTTTTCACTGCCTCAGGCCACACTGAAGCGCCTTATTGAATCAACTCAGTTCTCAATGGCTCACCAGGATGTCCGCTATTACCTCAACGGTATGTTGTTTGAAACCGAGGGAGAAGAGCTACGTACAGTTGCAACCGATGGTCACCGTCTGGCAGTCTGTTCTATGGGAATTGGTCAAAAATTGCCTTCCCATTCAGTCATCGTGCCACGTAAAGGCGTTATTGAACTCATGAGATTGCTGGATGGTGGTGATACTCCGCTACAGTTACAAATCGGTAGTAACAATATTCGTGCCCACGTTGGCGACTTTATTTTCACCTCTAAATTGGTGGATGGACGTTTCCCTGATTATCGTCGTGTATTACCAAAGAACCCAGATAAAACTCTGGAAGCTAATTGCGATATGCTGAAACAGGCTTTTTCACGTGCAGCTATTCTCTCTAATGAGAAATTTCGCGGAGTTCGCCTTTATTTCAGTGAAAACCAGCTAAGAATCACAGCAAATAACCCTGAACAGGAAGAAGCCGAAGAGATTGTCGATGTCAGCTACCAAGGGGCTGAAATGGAAATAGGCTTTAATGTCAGTTACGTACTAGATGTTCTCAATACACTAAGATGTGAAGAGGTTCGTTTACTACTGACTGATGCTATTTCTAGTGTTCAGATAGAAGACTGTGCAAACCACAATGCGGCTTATGTCGTGATGCCAATGCGCCTGTAACCGGATTTTTATTTCAGGTATATGACTCTCACGCGTTTACTTATCCGCGATTTTCGTAATATCGCCGCCGCTGATTTGCCTCTAGCTACCGGATTTAACTTTCTGGTTGGCTCTAATGGCAGCGGTAAAACCAGCGTACTGGAAGCGATTTATACACTGGGTCACGGGCGCTCTTTTCGTAGCATTCAGGCGGGACGGGTAATCCTTCATGGCTGCGATGAGTTCGTTCTGCATGGGCGGCTAGGGCAACAGGAGAATGAGCGGGAACGGTCTATCGGCCTGAGTAAAAACCGTAATGGCGACAGTAAAGTCAGAATTGATGGTAGTGATGGCGGTAAAATTGCAGAACTGGCTAAGATGTTACCTATGCAGCTTATTACTCCAGAAGGGTTTACCCTGTTAAATGGCGGGCCAAAGTATCGACGGGCTTTTATTGACTGGGGGTGCTTTCACAATGAGCCACGCTTTTTTTCTGCATGGGTAAACTTAAAACGGCTACTCAAACAACGCAATGCAGCACTACGGCAAGTTACCCGCTACAGCCAGATACGGCCTTGGGATCAGGAATTGATACCACTCGCTAACCAAATAAATCAGTGGCGTGGTGAATATGTTACAAACATCACTCAGGATATCACGAATACCTGTAAGCAGTTCTTACCCGAATTTACATTAAGTTTCTCTTTTCAACAGGGATGGGACAAAGAGAGTGATTATGCTGAATTACTGGAGCGCCAATTTGAGCGTGACAGAACGTTAACCTATACAGCTTCCGGCCCACATAAGGCAGATCTGCGCATTCGTGCAGAAGGAACGCCAGTAGAAGATATGCTATCCCGCGGTCAATTAAAGTTACTGATGTGCGCACTGCGGCTAGCACAGGGTGAATATTTCACCCGACAGAGCGGACAACAATGTCTGTATCTGCTTGATGATTTTGCCTCCGAACTGGATACCGGCCGCCGTCAGTTGCTGGCCGCTCGTCTAAAATCCACGCAAGCTCAGGTATTTGTCAGCGCGATAAATCCTGACCAAATAACAGACATGCTTGATGGAAATAGCAAGATGTTTCGCGTGGAAAATGGCAAAATAGAGGTTCAACCACAGGATTAAAAATGAGCGAGAAACGTTGATGTCGAATACATATGACTCCTCAAGTATCAAGGTATTAAAAGGGCTGGATGCGGTGCGTAAACGTCCGGGCATGTATATCGGTGATACAGACGATGGTACCGGCTTACACCACATGGTCTTCGAGGTTGTCGACAACGCTATCGACGAAGCCCTCGCAGGCCACTGTAGTGAAGTTATCGTCACTATCCATGCTGATAACTCAGTCTCCGTACAGGATGATGGCCGTGGTATTCCTACCGGTATACACGAAGAAGAAGGTGTTTCAGCAGCCGAAGTTATTATGACGGTGCTGCATGCGGGGGGTAAATTCGATGATAACTCTTATAAAGTCTCCGGCGGTTTGCACGGCGTAGGGGTTTCTGTTGTTAACGCCTTGTCTGAAAAGCTGGAATTGGTTATCCGCCGTGACGGCAAAGTTCATGAACAGACTTATCACCTTGGTGTGCCACAAAGCCCACTGAAAGTCGTTGGAGAAACTGAACAGACAGGTACCCGTGTCCGTTTCTGGCCGAGCATGGATACTTTCCGTGATAACACAGAATTCCAGCACGACATTCTGGCTAAACGCCTGCGTGAACTATCCTTCCTGAATTCCGGTGTATCCATCCGCCTCATTGATAAGCGCACTAATATAGAAGACCACTTCCATTATGAAGGTGGAATTAAAGCGTTTGTTGAGTTCCTAAATAAAAACAAAACTCCCATTCATCCAAATGTTTTCTATTTTTCTACAGAAAAAGATGGCATCGGTGTTGAAATCTCAATGCAATGGAACGATGGTTTCCAGGAAAATATTTACTGCTTTACCAATAATATCCCACAACGCGATGGGGGAACTCACTTAGTTGGCTTCCGTACTGCGATGACACGTACTCTTAATAGTTACATGGATAAAGAAGGGTACAACAAGAAATCCAAAGTCAGCGCCACTGGTGATGATGCTCGTGAAGGTTTAGTTGCTGTTATTTCCGTTAAAGTACCTGATCCAAAATTCTCTTCTCAGACTAAAGACAAACTGGTCTCTTCCGAAGTGAAAACTGCGGTTGAAACGCTGATGAATGAGAAGCTAGTGGAATACTTATTAGAAAATCCAAACGACGCTAAAACTGTCGTCAGTAAAATTATTGATGCTGCCCGTGCTCGTGAAGCAGCCCGTAAAGCGCGTGAAATGACACGTCGTAAAGGCGCTCTTGATCTGGCTGGGTTGCCAGGCAAACTGGCGGATTGCCAGGAACGTGATCCGGCACTCTCTGAACTCTACTTAGTGGAAGGGGACTCTGCGGGTGGTTCGGCAAAACAGGGCCGTAACCGCAAAAATCAGGCAATTTTGCCGCTAAAAGGCAAAATCCTGAATGTCGAAAAAGCGCGTTTCGATAAAATGCTCTCTTCTCAGGAAGTGGCAACCCTGATCACCGCATTGGGCTGCGGTATTGGCCGTGACGAATATAACCCAGATAAGCTGCGTTATCACAGCATTATTATCATGACGGATGCCGATGTCGATGGTTCTCATATTCGTACTCTCTTGCTGACTTTCTTCTATCGTCAAATGCCAGAAATCATTGAACGTGGTCATGTGTTTATTGCTCAGCCGCCACTGTATAAAGTCAAAAAAGGCAAACAAGAACAATATATTAAAGATGATGAAGCAATGGATGAGTATCAACTATCCATTGCACTAGATGGCGCCTCACTTTACACCAATGAGCACGTACCAGCCCTGAGAGGCGAACCGCTAGAAAAATTAGTGACCGAATTTAATGGTGTTCAAAAAATCATTAAACGCATGGAACGTTTGTATCCGCTAAGTTTATTGAATAGCCTAATTTATCATCCGAATCTGACCGAAGAAGCATTGTCTGATAAGGCGAAAGTTGAAGAATGGATTGAAATGCTGGTCACCCGTTTGAATGACAGTGAACAAAACGGCAGCAGCTACAGTTATCGCCTCCATGAAAATCGTGAGCGCCAAATGTACGAACCGGTTCTGTGTGTTCGTACACACGGTGTTGATACTGATTATCTATTGGACTTCGATTTTGTCCACGGCGGTGAATATCACCGCATCACTCTACTAGGTGATAAGCTTCGCAACTTGATCGAAGAAGACGCGTACATCGAACGTGGTGAACGACGCCAACCGGTTAGCAGTTTTGAACAAGCGCTAAACTGGTTGACTAAAGAGTCTCGCCGTGGGTTGTCTATACAGCGTTATAAAGGTTTGGGAGAAATGAACCCTGAACAGTTATGGGAAACAACCATGAACCCGGAAACTCGCCGCATGATGCGTGTGACAGTAAAAGATGCCATTGCAACTGACCAACTGTTTACAACTCTGATGGGTGATGCTGTTGAACCTCGTCGAGCATTTATTGAAGAGAATGCCCTGAAAGCAGCTAATATTGATATCTAATTGATATTATTATCAATTTAAAAAAGCGCTCATATTGATTCTCTATGAGCGCTTTTTTTATCTGTTATTTATAACCAATAAAGTGTAATTTATTTAATGTTTCTGTAAAACATCACTTAAATATAATCTAAGGGTATAATATGGCTGACATGATTTACATGACAATAAAGGGAAAAAAACAAGGATTAATATCGGCTGGATGTTCTTCTGTTGATTCCATTGGTAATAAATATCAAGCAAACCACTTTGATCAGATATTAGTTTATAGCTTAAGCCATGCGATAACACGGACTCAAAATGTCGATCATCAACCCATTATTATCCAAAAACCTATCGACAAATCATCACCATTACTCGGTGTTGCTATTTCTGAGAATGAGTCTCTTGAATGCTCTATTGATTTTTACCGAACTAATTCAAATGGTGCTCAAGAACGTTATTACAATATAAAGATCACTGGCGCCACAATCACTGAAATAAGTGTCTTACATCCACATTCATTGAATCATAATGAGCTTCCACCACAGGAAAGTATTTCGTTAAAATATACAAACATTACCTGGAATCACCTTATCGCAGGTACTGGCGGTTATAGTATTTGGGATGACAGAATTTATTAAATAATCAAAACAAGGCGTTTTAATTTAACGCCTTGTTTCATTAATGAACTTTTTTGGTAAGAGCAATATATATAAAATATAAAACAAAATACTGCCAATCATAATTACATCACTATTTAAATCAATAAAATTGGCTATATCACACTCATATCCTGTCAAAATCAATTGAACACTAAATAACTTTCCAAAATAGTACTAAACGTTACATAACATATAATTCTATGTATAACAATTAGTTGAAGAAAATTATATATATCGTAATTATGAAACCTTATTTAATATAGCATACTATGTTTTCAATAATTAAACATTAACTTAAAACTTACTCTACCCATTGATAAGTTAATTTTACAACCATTTAATTTTAAATTAATCCCCATATTTTCTTGGTAACATGCACGCATATAAAACAGAAAATATCACACTACCCACTCTAATTACTTCACTATTTAAATTAATAAACATTGATATAATTTCATGATAACCATCATATTTAACAATAAACAATTGAATTGAACCAAACATTACTATTATAAAGAAACCAAAAACAGAGAGTATATAACTTCTTTTTTTTTCTATGAAAATTTTCATAAAAAAAAGAAAAAACAAAACAATCAATGATAAAGAATAGTACAGAAAAATATCCTGCCAAGTAGATTGAGTGGAAATTGTAACATCAATATAATCCATCATTATTTTTCCTTTTCTAGCTGATAAATACTCAAAACTGTAGAAACATCAACAATACCTTCTGTAGTTAAGCTCACAACTCCCATTTCTCTCCATCCTCTGATAAAATCACTATTTATATTTTTGAATAGTTTCCAAGATTTCTCTCTTGGCTTCAAAACTTTTTTAAAAATGCCATAACCTGAAAGCGCTAAATCAACAGTTGCATAAGTAATATCTGCATCTTTATCACTTAAACCAATTTTATTAGCAACATACCTATATCCTTCTCTGACACCACCATTAATATTTTCTCTGTACAGTAGATAATATCCATTTTCAACAACATTATTATACCCATGGGCCATTAATGGCGCACCGAATGAGGCACATGCTAACCCTAAAGAAGCTTTACAGACTGTATAACCTGCAAGAATTTGAGTGCCGCCACCAACAAACCCGATCTGTTTTAATATAAGATTAGTATAACTTGATTTCTCTTTTTCCCTTTCAATTATTGCATATTGCTTTACTCTGTTTGCTGTCAAACAGAAAGCTTGTTCTTTTAAGTGATCTATTTCAAACTGAATAATCTCAATTGCACCATTTGAAGATAAACAGTGAATACGAACCTGACCTAATATATCCTCTACAAAAAGATTTATTTTTGAATTAAAATCCATTCTTATTTTACTATGAGTTAGATAGCGAAAAGATAAAGTTTTCGCTAACTCTCTTAATTCCCTTACCTTTAAATCCAGTAGGTTATCTTGCTTCATATCTCCCCTTATAAAACCGATTTCTTATTTTCAAATCACAAAACCATTAACATAACTTATGTAACATAACAAAAAAAAACCAATAAAGAAACAATGAACAGAGCTATATAGATAAATCCACTCGAATAACGAGTGGATTTTCACATAAATAGATAGATTAAAATTATTAAATCAAGATACGTAGCATACGACGCAGAGGCTCTGCTGCTCCCCACAGCAATTGGTCACCTACAGTAAAAGCAGATAAATACTCTGGTCCCATATTCAGCTTACGTAAACGCCCTACAGGAGTATCCAAAGTTCCCGTTACCGCCGCCGGAGTTAATTCACGCATACTCAATTCGCGATCATTTGGAATAACACGAACCCAATCGTTATGCGCAGCCAGTAATTGCTCAATTTCAGGAATCGAAATATCTTTTTTCAATTTCAAAGTAAATGCCTGGCTGTGGCAACGCAGCGCCCCAATACGTACACACAAACCATCCACAGTAATGATGTTATTACCGGTATTCAGGATCTTGTTGGTTTCTGCCTGACCTTTCCACTCTTCACGGCTTTGGCCATTATCAAGCTGTTTATCAATCCACGGAATCAAACTACCTGCCAACGGCACGCTAAATTTCTCAGTTGACATAACTCCGCTACGGGTGAAATCCGTTACTTTTCTTTCAATATCCAGAATAGCCGATGCCGGATCTTGCAACTCTTTTGCTACCTGAGTATGTAGAGATCCCATCTGAACCAGTAGTTCCCGCATATGACGAGCACCTGCACCAGAAGCTGCCTGATAAGTTGCAACAGAAGCCCATTCAACCAAATCATTAGCAAATAAGCCCCCTAAAGACATCAACATTAGGCTAACGGTACAATTACCACCAACAAAAGTTTTTATGCCTTTATTAAGACCTTGCTGAATATGCGTATGGTTAACTGGATCTAAAATAATGATGGAATCATCATTCATACGCAGCGCTGACGCTGCATCAATCCAATATCCCTGCCAACCCGTTGCCCTTAACTTTGGATAAATCTCATTAGTATAATCTCCCCCTTGACAGCTAATAATAATATCCAAAGCACCAAGAGCTTCGATATCGAAAGCATTCTGTAACGTACCTTGCTGACCAGTAAAATCAGGTGCTGGCTGTCCGTGTTGTGATGTCGTGAAGAATACCGGACAAATAACATCAAAATCCTGCTCTTCAATCATACGCTGCATTAATACTGAGCCGACCATACCGCGCCAGCCGATAAAGCCCACATTTTTCATCATTATTGTCCTACTTTAGGTAAGTGTTGATCAGTGATTCTGATTACACCAAAGCTGACAAAATATGACTAGGGACGCAAGTGAATTTATTAACTAATTCACAAGATATTTAGCAACGTAGCTAGCAGAAAGATATATAACAAATCGAGCATCCGAGTAAAAAGCCACCTGTTTTTTTGGTGGCAAATATTTACAATTAACTTTTAATTTTCAAGTCACATTCAATTGAGTTTTAGTTTTTTCTTTGGGATGCGGCTTAACACTTATTACTTCACCAGGTTTGGAAATAAAGCGGACAAACGTTTCATGGCTGACGAAAGTTGCACCACAATTGATGTTTTGACATTGATTATAACGTTCTTTTGTATGGCAGGAATGCTCAAAGCTGCTGCGTGCATGAGCCGCTTTACCACAAAGAGGACACTTGATCATATTTTCTTACCCTTAACTAAAACATGAACTCTCATAATGTGAACAATATAGCAATGAGATCTCATTTGAAGAACATTTATTTCATATCGAGATCATCAATTTTTAATTCCAGAGTCAGTGCTGTTGTAAAACCACCATCAGATCCATTCACCGTGTGAGTGACTGTCGTTAATGTCCATTCGGCAGCATCTATTTCTGGTTTAAAGCCGGTAACTTTGATTGGTATTTCAGGGTAGAGATCTGCACGCCCCTGAGCCAGTTGAATCGAAAACGTCGCTGCCCCACGTTGTATTTTCTCCCAAGCAACTTTGGCAGCACGTTTAGCGCTGGCTTCATCAGCATAAATACGGGAAAGTTCCAATACGTTATCTTTGCTACCTACTAAATAAGAGGTTAATTTATCAGCATTTTTCTGACTTTTTCGCTCAACGGTTAAGGTATGTTTTTTCTCCGGTTTACGGACATCCAACCAGTTTGCTACCACGCCGGTATAAGCCTCACGATCGGACAGCGTAAAATTATGATTGTCACCAGACCGACGTGTAATCACTAATCCAGGGATAACCGCACCACTGGCTGTTTTATTCTGTCCTTGCCGAATAAATATCAACTTACCATTTTTTACTGAAGCAATTGCTCCTTCCTGCCTTGCCAAGCGCGTAAGAAAACTACCATCTGACTCATTCGTCTGATCAATATGGTTAATAAATATCTTCGCAATATCCTGATGCAAATCGGCGGTAAGGTTATTTCTCGCCGCGATAGTATGGACAATATCACCTATCGTTTTCTTATGATAAGACTCTTCACGTCTCATATTGAGAGATTCACGGAAATCAGCACTACGGGCACGAATTGTTAATTTATCCGGCGCTCCACTGTGACCAATTTCATCCACAGTAAAACGCCCTTTACTAATCAGTGGCTGATCACGCCATCCTAACGCCAATGAAATTACATTACCTCTGGAAGGTAGCACCAAACTTCCATCTGCATCATCCAGTTCAATATCAAGCTGGTCAGCTTCAAAGCCACGATTATCGGTCATTGTGAGTGACATCAGGCGCGATTGAATGCGCCCGCTGATATCTTTATTATCAATTTCCAAAAGAAATGCCGGTGCACTGCCTTTTTCGGAACCTCTGCCAAATTCAGATGTCATGACAATACCTCTCTGACTCTATCTGACAAATTGTCTGTAAGCATAGAGAATTGTTCCTGAAGATCACCGAACATTTCACCTAGAGAACTATCCACTCGCCGTAATGTCAATGTGAAATCAATTTTGCGGGCAGAACCATTCGACATAAATTCAGTTTTCGTCTGGTCAATACTCTCAATGACAAACATACCGTAAACCGTGCCACTGCCATCTATAAAGGACCAAGCTTTACCGCTATCAGCCATCACTTGTAATACCGTCAATGATAAACGACCACCGGTAATTTCTGGATATAACGAACCGGAAAGTGTCATTGTGTCGTTACCCGGCCCCAGAAATTGCCAAGCAGGCCGTATCCCGATACGGCTGTTAAAAGCATGCCGCCATGACTGCTGATGTTGCATACTCTGGTATGGTGTGGTCTTCAACATAAAAACAAATAAACCCAGTGCAGCCATCATAATTAGAATTCTCCTCTATCAGAGAATGAACTGCGTAAACGCGCCTGCTGTTTACGTTCCCGATCATCCAATTCGCGCCTAACCGCTGCTGCAATATCCTGCGCAGATTGCCCCGGTGCACCATAGATATTTATATGATAGACCGGTGATTCACTGCGATACTCTACCATCTGCCGTTTGTCTGCTTTCTTTTCCTGAATCTGAGGATAAGCATGAACCGGTAAGCTCTGAACATGCAATGGTGCGGTTCTGGCTGCGGCAGAAGGTGCCATTACGCTCAAAGAAAATGCCGCAGCGGCAGCAAGTTTGGCAGTCTGTCGTCGGCTAATAACATTGACAGGGCCAGTGACAATCTCTGGTCCATATTCACCCACAATACCAAATCGGCCAGCCGGAATAATGCCCCCTTTGTCATGCTTGGGCAGAACCGAACTAACATTAGGACTCACCTTATTACTGGCGTCTTTTGAAATATCTTCCTTTGACCGCATCCAGTCAGGGAGATACTCAGACAATGAAGTCAGTTTATTTTTCAGGGCTTCCCATTTTTCATTAATCCCCTCCAATAAACTGTTAACTATCGCTGTGCCAACCTCTTTAAATTTACTGGGCAGATTCATTACGTCAGTAATAATTTCATTCCATTTATCCGAAATCGATATTTTAATATTCTCCCAGATATCCAACGTGTTCTGCTTAACTAATTCCCAAGCATTACTGATATTAGTTTTAATACTTTCCCAGGTTTGCAGAACACTCTGTTTAATGGATTCCCATTTCTCACTTAGGCTAATTTTAATATTTTCCCAAAGCTGAGAAATTTTCGGCCCCAATGTTTCCCAGTTTTGCCAAATATAAACAGCAGCCATAGCAATGACACCAATAATGGCGAGGATTGGGTTAGCCATCATCAAACGACCAACGATCATCATGGTGCTACCCAACATTTTCAGAGCATTCCCGACTAATCCGAGCGCCCTCACACCAGTACTACCAAAGAAAGTAAGACTATATTTCGCTACAGCTAATGGAAGCAATATCGAAGCGATTGCCTGTGCCAATGCGCCAAACACAGTTAATATGCCTCCGACCACCACCGTAATAGTCGCAAGCGTTGCAGCTAAGCGTGGGTTGGCTTCCATCCATTCACTGACTTTATTAACTACATTTGTTACTTGCTGAGTGACTTCTCTTGCAGGACCTTCTACGCCAGAAAACATCTGAACGCCCAAATTACTCCAAGCAGCATTGAGTTTTTGGATATCACCGGTGAGATTATTCGTCACTACAGATGCAACTTTTTGGGATTCACCTTGAACACGTTTTAGTTCAGCGATAAAAGTTTGCAATCCTCCCTGCCCTGCCTGATTTACCAATACATCCAAAGCAGGAACAGCATTTTCACCACCAATTGCGGTGAAATAACTCGTACGTTGTTTACCGCTCATTGAACGGGTTTTATCATCTAGTTCAACGAGAATATCAGGTAATTGCCGTAAATTACCTTTAGCATCACGAGTTTTAATATCTAGTTGTTTCAATGCGGCAGCAGCAGCTTTAGGCGGTTCAGCCAACCGGCTTAGTACATTGCTTAAAGCCTCTCCAGCTTCACTTCCCTTAATATTGGCATCACTTAGCTTTCTTGTAGCAGCCG
Organism: Photorhabdus sp. RW14-46; assembly: GCF_963887965.1. NCBI lineage: Bacteria > Pseudomonadati > Pseudomonadota > Gammaproteobacteria > Enterobacterales > Morganellaceae > Photorhabdus > Photorhabdus sp. RW14-46. Next base: position 30,376 of record NZ_CAWPHH010000022.1, read on the forward strand.
CAACGGTTTCAATATCAATCCCCAAAGAAGTGGCCGCTGGAGCGACAGATTTCATGGTGTCACCCAATCCCGCCAACGTTGTTTTTGAGCCAATAAGCGTTGCCGTCAAAACATCACTAACATGCCCCATCTCTTCGGATTGTAATTTAAACCCTTCCAGTACATTAGTACTAATATCAACCACATTGGCGAAATCTGTACCGCTTGCCTGAGACATTAATACCGCACCAGGCATCACATTCTTTATCTGGTCAGGAGAATACCCCTTGGAGGCATACAGGCTCTGTCCCTGTGCAATCTGACTGGCCGGAATCCCTGTACTTTTGCTCAACTCACGACTTTGGTTAAGCAACATGGCGTATTCAGGAGAATTTTTTTCAATATTGGTTTGTGCCTGAATTTTAGACATTTGAACATTAAGATCATAACCGGGCATCAGAAAGTTTTTACTGGTTGTCAGTATCTTACTACCGGCTGATTTTGCACTAGCACCATATTGACTAACGCGGTCTCGAAGCTCTTTGATTTTGCTATAACGACCTTCACCGCGATTTTCTTCCTTTTTGTCACTGGTATGCGCAGTTTCCTGCGCATATTCAGGGGCAGAATAAGGTTTAATTGCTTCATAAGTCTGATTTAATCGCTTGAATTCATCACGATTTTGCCGGAGAGAATCTGCCAACCTTTTATTGTTTCGCTGGGCAGATTTCAAGGCGCTGGTCAGCTTATTAACAGACTGTATTACCAATTTAAGCTGTGACTGTGTATTACTCATTTTCTGCACCACTTCGTAAGATGGCCCGATGTCGCCAGTCCAGTAATTCCGGTAGTGACATTTCATCTGTCACTGCCGGAGACCAGTGGAAAACGGTGGCAATATCTGCCACCAATTCATCTACGGTTAGTCGGTCTGGAAACCGGACTTCGCCGACTTCGGTAACAAAAAATTGACCACCTCAACACTGAGATTAATCAGATCGCCGGGTGTCATTGACAACAGGTCGCTTTTAGTGAGCGCTGGTGTGGTAACACGTGGCAAAACCAATATCATTGAATCCACATCCATCTCCAGCAAAGCCTGTAGCCGAGCACCACGCAGCGCGCCACTGTTCGGTTTGCGCACCACCACTTCAGTGATGTTGCTACTACCACGTGCAAGCGGTTCTTCTAATACGATTGTGCGCTGCTCGTCGTTTTGAGTAATTAGTGTTTCTGTCATGGTTCAACCTTGTTTATCCGATTAGATTAAAGACCCATAGCGCGACGGTGATCTGCCAAGCGATCCTCACCATTAACGACTTCAACCATGTTAACGGTATCCACTTCGATCAGAACTTCACCATCCCATGTCAATTTGAAATAGGTGTTTTTAGCGCTGATTTTGGTCTGAGTATTATCTCCCTGCTTATAAGCACCGTGGTCAAACTCATGGAAACGGCCGCGCATCACGATTTCAACAGCAATCACATCGCTGGTATCATCGCGCTGGCAGGAGCCCGCAAAGCGCAACATTACGCCATCAGCTTTGGTCAGACCCCATTGCCGATAATGTTGAGCTTCCATACCTCCCAGAGTAAATTCAACGTCCAATGCACCTTCATCCAAGCCTAAGTCCACGGTTGCGCTACCGTTCATACCACCGCCACGATAGGTTTCCAGTTTACGACTCAGCTTAGGCAGAGTAATTTCTTCCACGATTCCCTGATAACTATTGCCATCATTAAACAAGTTCAGGAATTTAAGTTTGCGAGGTAATGCCATCTGTGTCCCCTTAGCCGTTTATGCTTTTCGCGAAATCCATCAGGTAACGATCTGTAATACGCTGGCGTAACATCATGTTTTCCAGTGGTGGTACAGGTGTATAGTCGTAATCGAGGGTCAATTTGCCCGCTTTCAAGGTGTCTTTATCATTGGCGTTTTCGTCATACCAACACTGACCGTCAATAATGTAACCCCCAGATTTCAGTTCGCGGAACTTAGCATTGATACCTTCGATAATGTCTCGTACCAGTGAAGGAGTCAGTGGTTTATCGATTGCCCACATATGTGCTTCCGCCATAGTGTCAGCTAATACTTGGGCAGTACGAGTGTAACTTTCGAACTGGAACAATGGGTCATCAGCGCAAGTACGGGAACCCCAGAAACGGAAACCGTTCTTACGGATAAGTGTCGTGATACCATTTTGGTTTAGCAGGCCTGAGTCTGTTGCTGGATCTTGAAGATCCCAGAAGACGTCTGCTGAAAGACCGGTCACACCATTGACACCGATGTTGGACAGTGTTTTGTGCCAACCTGTTTCTTCATCAATTTTTGCACGCAAACCCAATGCACGAGCAGTCGCGTAGGCGATAGTTTCTTTATTAGAAACCGTATCCCAACTCAGGAAATCAGGCCAAATCAACATCAGTTCTCGTTGACTGAAGTTTTTGCGATATTCGATAACTTCTGAGATAGTCTTACTGCCATAGGCACTGATATAAGCCATTGCTCTCAGTTTCTGCGCGATACTCGCCAACTCAACAGCAACAGCTTTTGTATCCAGCCCAGGGACTCCCAGAATACGAGGCTTCACACCTAATTGGCTTTGTGCTGCCAACAGTGCCTGTATACCGGTTTTCTTACCTTCACTAGTTGTAGTACCAATGATATTGGTGGTGGTATCACCTTCCGTTTCACCTTGTGCTACACGGACAACAACAGTAACGGGTTTAGACTGGTCTGAAATAGCTTTAAGTGCCTGAGGCAATGTACCGGTTTTACCAGCTTTGCCAATGGCGAGTGAAACATCAGTAATCAAGACCGGAGTGTTTAGTGGAAAAGTTTTTTCGTCTGCTTCAGGACCAGTACAGACCATACCAACAATAGCGGTGCTAACTGTAGTGATGGTACGCGTGCCCTCGTTAATTTCCTGTACACGGACGCCGTGATGATAATCTTGTGCCATATTAGCGGTTCTCCTGTTAAGGTGTCCCGCTATGTTGAAGTATCCGAATTATTAAATCATTCGATGGGAAATGTGTGGGAGATGGTACAAATCAGGTTGCTTAATTTATTATTTTTTCTAATTATTCAACTACCTGTACTTTATAGAAAGTGGAAAAGGAAACCTCTATAAATCAATATCTGTTTCTTCTGTCGTGAACTTTTAGTTCTGTTCATTGATTATTTTTTCACAGATTTTCCCTACAAAAATAGATGATAATTTATACACATCAACGCATTTCTCTGTAAACCACAGTTCTGGTCATTTATTGACACCCGAATATAGCCAATCTTCGCCATATGTAACCCTGCCTAATACCAGTATGAGACTATTATTGTCGAAATTATCACGGGTTGGCGAGCTTTTAAAAACCTTGGTTTGATAGAAACCGTTACTAAAGCCGCAGACGCGTTGCAACGCAGCGGTGGCAATGTAACAGGTGACATAACTATTACTACTGATTCTATGCTGAGTTGGAACAGAAACACCGACTTTGCCTCTATCGGTTTTAAAAACACCGGAGATGGTGATGCAGACTCCTATATGTGGTTTAAAACAGGGGATAATGGTAACGAATATTTCAAATGGCAGCATGCCCTTTCTGGAGGGCCAACTAATGAATGGATGAGCCTTAAATCTGATAATCTTCGGGTTAGAGGGTATCAAGTCTATCATGAAGGACATAGACCAACCGCTGCGATTATTGGCGCTTATACAAAATCGGAATCAGACACGCGTTATATTCAAGATATTCGTTTTGGTGCCAAAGAGAGCGCGCAAGTACAGAAAAGTTCTGGAGATACAAACGCAAGTGGGTATGCCATTACTGCTGTAATAAATGGAAACAGAAATGAGCTAGTTGACACCGTAAACCGTAGGCCGATACAGAAGAAAGTTAACGGCATATGGATGAATATATCCAATATTTAGTAAGGTGATGAATATATGCAAAACATTAAAAATTTTTCCCAATATACACCTGACTCAGAACAAGCCAGAAAAATCATTGAAGATTTTAATGTCATTTATTTGAAATCAGAAGACGGTCAGGACTGGTATGAATGCCAGAAAAGCTTTAATCCTGATACAATCAAAGTAATGTATGATTTTAATAATGTAATCCGTTCTATATCAGGAGATGTATCAGCTTTTAACCCAGAGGGAATGAGTGTGGCTGAAGTAAGTAATCTGCTTGATTCTTGTGATATTTCAGGCCAATGGCAATATATAAATGGCGCTATTGTTCCGCGTAAGTACACAAAGGGCGAGTTAGTTGCTCAAGCAGAAAGACGTAAAGAAGAATTGTTAGCCCTTGCCAGCAATACTATTGCTCCCTTACAGGATACCGTTGAGCTAGAAGAAGCAACTCTGGAAGAGATAGAGCGACTCAAAGCCTGGAAAAAATACCGAATGCAAGCAAACCGCATTGATCCCACCATAGCACCAGATATTGAGTGGCCCGCACAACCAGTATAAATAATATAGGCCCGCCGTTCACAAACCGCAGGCCTTTTTCTACTCTGACTCTTTAGGTTAATCAATAAGTATTTACCTAATGTGCCAGGTCTTATTGGAATGGAAAAAATACCTAGCCATACTAAACCGGGTTGATACTTCAAAAGCATCGGAAATCGACAGGCTAACATAGCCTGTCATCACAGAAAAAAGACCGGGGACAGGATAATGCCCGGTCTTGATAATTTTATTATTTTGGTATTTGTGGCCAATCAATATCTGAAACCATTGAAGTATCAACACGGCTCAGTAATACCACATATTTCTTCCAGGCAAGCAATAATGCTTTTTCTGTGTCAGAGGCCATCTCAGTCTCAATAGCATATTGCAATAAAGTCATGGCTTCATCAGCCTGTTGGCGAAGAGTGACACGGTGTTGTTCTGCCTGTTCAATCTGACTGTTTTTTTGAGCTTCAATGTCCGTTACCCATTTTTCACCATCCCACTTATCAAAATCAGTGTTTGGTTGTTTGCACGTCAGTGTTTCTGGTAATTCGCCCGGTTTAATGATTTCCTTCTGTTCCCCAGTTTGGGTGTCGTAAGCTATTTTTCCTCGATAATCTGGTACAATTTGCCAATCGGTTAAATCAGATGAACGGCAGGCGATATATCCCTCTTCGGTATCAGGTGGCACGTCTGTGCAGGAATTAGCAGGAAGACCGACACCAACGGGAAGATACTCATCAGAACTGTTTAAATATTCCAGCGTAATCGCATCGTAATTAAACACAACGATACTTCCGGTACTGATAGCAATATTATTTTTATCCAGTACAGCCTTATTCATCAGGCAATCCTCACAATATAATTAAATGCCACGTTTCGTGGGCGTGTTTCTATTCCTGTTGAAGCAGCAATCGCATTATCCATATAACCGAAACCACCAGCTCCCATTCCCATAGCGATGCCTAGTCCGCGAGGATCAATACCGTAGTTAACGTTTTGGTAGACACTATTGAGAATATAGCTTGGTGTACCCACCTTCTCAGTTCCACCATTTGAGTTGGACCACATCCGTCCAATTCTGTGACTATGTGGAGCAATATCTGCCAATTGAAAGGATAGGAGATATCGACCGACATCCACCCCACGTCCATCATCCCAGCCCCGGATAAATTCACCACGTAAATCAGGTAATCTACCACTGGGATAAGTTTCCGCTAATTTGGGATATAAAGACTTATCAAAGATTGCCCCATTACATTTCACCCAACCATTTGGTGGTATGTCAGTCGGTATTCCTCCCGGGATCTCTTCAAGTACAGACATGAGCATTATGCTGCCCTTACAATATAGTTAAACGCTACGTTACGTGGCCTTGATACCCCTATATAAGCTGCATTGGTAGTCCAGGTTGTTGCTGAACCTCCAGAAGCTCTAGCTCTTAATGGAATATCTTTATTTTGGGGAGTATCCCATTGTAATTTCGTACGCTCATTAACTGAGAAGTTAACAACATTATCAGCAGCTTGTTGAGTTTCCTGTAGTAAATAAGACCCTTCTTGCCATACCAATAATGTACGGTCTGGATCAACGCCACGTTTGTCATCCCAACCGCGAATAAATTCCCCGCGCAAATCGGGCAAATTACCACCAGGATAAGCCTTGGCTAATTCCGGAAATTTCGCTTTATCAAAGGCCGCACCATTGCATTGTAACCACCCATCCGGCAGTGTTGCCGTCGGCCAAGGAAGTGGTACACCTATCGGAATTAGCTTTTCCAATAAACCAAGGTTTTTCACAAAAGCATTTTTATCTAGGATATCCGCGCCATTTTGGTTTTTTGCCAATTTACTATTAGCATTATCATAAGCTGCTTTTACCGCTTTGGGTGTTGCTGCTGTAGTTTCATCATTACTGTTAATGGCACTATTAAGTTTTGTAAAACCTTTCTCTGTCAATGTGGCATCTGGGTGATTACGGCTTTTTTCATGTTTCTGGATAGAGCTATCTACATAATCACGAGTCGCCAGAACGACAGAGGGATCGATTTTCAGCGTTACCGAATCCGTATTGCTGACAATCAAGATCATTCTGATAGTTTGTGTTCTACCCGAACCTTCCTGTAATTGTGGTTTATAGGTTTCCGGGCAGTTTGCTACTGCAATCAAGTTACCTTCACCATCAAACAAACCAATTTCACGCATCCACCAACCACCCTCACCTTCAGGGATAATTTGTTCGGCAATAATTTGGTTTGTGTTTACCGGGTCGACACTTAATGTATTAATTGCAGCACGACGCTTTTCATTAATTAATTTTGTCTGATTGACATCAGGATCTGGTAATTTACCGCCACCGTCACCAACAGCCATGTGAGTAATATCGACTTTTGTCCCCAAAGCAGCAGCGTTCGCCAGTTTCGCCGCGCCTAGGTTAGTTAAAATTGCAAAGTATTTCATGGTGAAACCCTCAATGTATCTGTCTCGATCAAATGAATTGCAGCTCCTAAAGGAGCATTGTCGCTAGTTGTGATGACGTCAGGGAGATATTGGTAAACAGTGAGGTCATCTCCACTATAACTCGTCGCAGCGCAATAAAACTCGCCCTTAACATCCAGGTTGATTGACAAACCTATCAAATGACGGCTTACAGGCTTGGCATCAGAAATTAGCCGTTCCAGCTCTAAAAAAGTTTCTTCGGTGATCCCATTTTCCTGTACCCCTATCGCCAACCGGAATGTGCCCGGTGTTTCGTTGTTCAGCCACCATTCCTTTATTTGAATGAGATAGCCAAGCGGTTCTACCACACGACGGACAGCACCAATGGTTCCCTTATGTTTGTGCAGAAATAGCGAATTTTTTATTACGTCCCGCTTAGTGCTTACAGGCCAGTTTTCGTCCCAGCGATCAACCGACCACGCCCACGCCAGATAGGGTAGTAATTCCTCAGGGCAAATATCAGGATTCCAGAGTTGGCGAAGTGGTACTGGAATATTCTGCAATTGCGAACATGCCTTAGCAGCAGCCAATTCCAAAACCGTAGAACCTGTTGGTAACAGGCGGTCATTCATCAGAACCTCCCACTATCAAACCTGGATTTGGCTTGGAACAATCATCAGTTTGTGTTTTCCCTATTTCCAGTTTTGCACCGGTACAATAAGGAGCCTGATCTTTACACAGAATTATGTCCTTCGTCGGGGCTCTCAGTTCTACCTGTTGTACTCCTGCGACATGCAGGGCAGCATAAATGGCAGATAACCGAATATCTCTCCCCAACTTATGTTGATCTAGCACGTACTTATCCATATTTTGTTGAGCCAGTTTACGGATAGGTTCAGATTCAGGTGTCGGATAGAGATAAAGCACAGCATCAATTTGATATTCCACTATGTTGGCTGACTGTACTTTTACCCGATCAGCAACCGGTCTGACGTTTTCGTCATTAAGTGCCGCAATCACTTTATCCAGTAACTCTTGTGAAGCTACACCGCTATGCTCTTTATCCTCTTCGTCTTCTTTATCTTTTTCCCATTTCCATTTCCGCGACAAAACAGTCACCGTCACATTGGCTGGTGATGGGCTGACGACGGAAACATCTGCAACAGTTTGATATTCGCCTTTGTATTCATTTCTATTAGCATGAATACTTTCATTAACTTTAAGGGCATGATATTCATACGCACCTATCGGCCCTGCAACACTTAGCCCTTCGAAGGCTCTTTGGATACGATCACGGAAGGTACTATCAGGCTCCATAACTGCCCGAGTAACGTTATAGTTCGCTCCTAACTGGTCTAAATCTCTATTGGTTGCATAGGCCAACATTACTGCACGAGCGGCTTCATTAACCCGCTGGCGCAATATCAACTCCCGGTACGCGTTTTCCTCAAGTAACTTAACCAGAGGTTCGGATTCCAATTCCAATGTTCGTGTAATAGCATCCCGTTGCTCTTCAGGATAAAGAGATATTAATTTGGCTTTACGTTCAGCCAACAGGCTTTCATAATCCAGTGGCTCGACTACATCAGGTGGCGGCAACTGGCTTAGATCAATGGTCGGCATTGTTTTACCTCACAGGGATAGATAGAGAAAACCCCCCAGGGGACAGCTGATAATGACCAGAGATATCTACTGTCATTTTGCCGTCTTGTTGGGTATTTATGGTGATAGCTGTCAGATTAATTCTCGGTTCCCAGCGGCTGATAGCTGTATAGGTGGCTGCCATCATTTGCAGGCGTAGAGCCGCGTTCTGTGGCCAGTCAATTAATTCGGGTAGCAGGGAGCCATAAGTACGACGTTCCAAACGACTACCAACGGGGGTTAGTAAGATGTCGCTGACAGACTGGCGTACATGATCCAAATCCGTCAGGCTACGACCGGTTTGTCGATTCATTCCAAGGTACATCATTATACTGGGCCTCCTGTTGTTGCACCGCCTGCCATAACGCCGGTATGTTGGTGAGAATGTAAGGTCACACCATTAGAACTGAGTTTTCCGCCTGTATTTTCGACATTACCTTCTAGTTTCGTGTTTCCTTTCAACGTCAGTTCTGATGCCTTCAATTCGATTTTTTCTTCTGCTTCACACTTGACTTCATGTGATTTCAGTTCGAGCTCTTTTTTTGCATCCAGCCCAATCTTGTTGAGTGCTTTCAAGTCAATTTTGTTTTTTGCATCCAGCCCAATCTCGTTGTATGACTCCAATTTAATCTCGTTATATGACTCTAGTTTTATTTCGTTGTTTGCTTTTAGTTTTATATTCGTCGCTTCAAGATCTATAGAATATGAAGCCTGTACCTTAGCAGTCTTAATACCTGTTACCTTTAAGGCTCCAAATTTCGGCTCATATTCCATTCTTGCCCCATCAGGAAAAACAATATGAACAGCTTGTTCAGAACGACCCGATGGTGCCGCAGATTGATTAGAATAGATGGCTGGTAATCCACTATCAGGAAAATCAATATGGTCAAAAGTCGATGGCTCCGGAAATTGATTAGAATAAATAGCTGGCAATACAAAGGAGGTGGTCAATTCACCACCAACAGATAACAGCAAAACTTGCTCACCACGGCTGGGAGCCCACCAAGTTCGGGAATTACCTGCTCGCATTGTTAACCAAGGCCGCCAGTCAGTTTCGAGATTGCCTGTTGCAATCCGGCACACTCCCCGGTTGGTATCTACCTCGGTAACAACACCAGTTCTGATCAGATTACGCAATAAGCGCAAAAGTTCTGTTAGTTGTGTATCCATGTTTGGAAAAATGCCATTTGGTGGTTGTGGGTTTATGTATGAAAGAATGCCAGCAAAGACAGTTGCCAACATCAAAGAGGAATTGTAAGAAAGACAAAACAAGTTTCTTGAAAAGGGAAAATATAACAACATAAATTAAAAAGCCCTTCCCGTAATCGAGAAGGGCCTTTATGTAATCTATGTTACTAGGTAATTCTTTTGTTAAAGTTTGACTCTAATAGTTGAAAAAATTCAATTTTGCGCTGCTTGACTATATATTAAGTATAACGTTCCAGTTCAACTGTATATTTATCTAGCCAGAATAGATAAGTTTAATTTCCTGATATAGAGTGATAACTCTGTTTAAAACCATCAAATTAGTATGGATATCTTTAATCCCATAGTTGCAAAATAGGTTTCGTTGTAGCTGTCATAATTTCCGGCATCTCAACTTCTGTGCCATGCGGCAGGATTACACCGTATTCAGCCAAACCTGGGTTAACTAATAGTACCTGTTCTGTCATGCCTTGAGTCCGACCATAATGACGCCAGCATAAAGCATCAACAGTATCATTCTGCTGTGCAATTATTTTCATTAGGTATACCCCCCTCTAATTTAGTCAATATTGTTAAGTTAAAGTGTTATGGTGCGCTGAATAGTGGGAGAGAACCAATGAAACAATATTGTTAAGGAAACAGTACAAATGAGAAGCAAGAAGCCACTTTTCAGTGGCTAATTTATAATTAATCATATCTTCCAAAATTTGCTGAGTTCATAGGCAAAGTCTATTTCTCAGCTCATTTTCCAATGCAATCATTATCAACTTAGAAACTTTAGATTATTTATCATACAGAATTCCCACATTTATCTGCCGCATTTATTCTTCAAGCGTTTCGTGGTGGTTAATAAGTTGTTCTGCAAGTGGTGTCGACAACTCAGCAATCCAAACTAAAGCAAGTTCTTTATCTTCAGCATGATTACATTCACAGCTCGTTGCCATTCTGGCTATAAAATTAATACGTTGCGCTATTACTGATTCCATAAGAAAGTCCACTGACAAACTTACCTCCGCATAACATAACTGTATATAAGAACAGTACACTTTGATTAGAAAAATTTAAAGTGGTTTTTCATCTTTTTTGAGAACTATATTTGATAGTGTTAATATATTAATTATTGTTTTTATTGAAATAATTAATGGTTAAAAAGGTTTCTTTCCAATCACAATCCATTGTAATTAATAAGTTTTTCTTATTTTATCGATTAGAAGATTTTTTCTCTTTATTTAGATGATATAGTTTCACAAAGTATATAGATTGAAATTTATATGCCCATGATGCAATATCCCCTATCGGATCTAATAAATTTATTTGGGATCACTATAGCTCTTAATCAGAGGGCTTTGTGGAGATGGCAAACTCACCAAACTGTACTTTCAATGAAAAAAAACATAACTGAGATAAAAATGGGTGCAGATAGTGGAGGAAAACAAGCTATCGAACGCCTTGTTAGTGCATATGGGTTTAAATCGCGTCAAGCATTGAGCGACCATTTAGGTGTGTCTAAAAGCACAATGGCGAACCGTTATTTAAGGGACAGCTTTCCAGCCGATTGGGTTATTCAATGCAACCTTGAAACCAATGCTTCATTGTTATGGCTAAGCACAGGACAAGGAGAGATGTTCCCTGATCGAGAAAAGAAAAAGGAATCTTTAAAAAACATTATTACCCCAAAAATACAACGCGTTAAATTGGTTGGTGGAAAGCTAAGCGATGACGACCCAGTGATTTTAGATAATCAACTTATTGCCAGAGAAATAAAAAAACCTCTTATTATCGATAATAATAATACCTGGTATTTGCTAGATACAGAAGAACATGATGTTCAGGATGGTTTATGGTTAATTGATATTGAAGGCATGCACAGCATTAAAAAAATTACAAAAATCCCAGTCAGTAAGATCCGAGTTTGTGATAATGACGTAACTTTTGATTGTGCAATTAATGAAATCAACTTTATTGGTCGCGTTTACCTAATGATTTCCAGGTACTGACACACTTTTCAAGTGTAAATTAATTTACTTAGATGTATAAATCCTATGCTGATGGCAATTCGTTACCTAAAAACGTCCAGATGCAGTGGATTTCATACACAATAGATTCTTTTGCTAGCAATAGCTGATTGTCAACTTATTCCGTTGTTTCTTTATCTTATAGTGCGGCAGACGTTTTTTGTATAGAAAAGAAACGTGATATATTTTGCATAAATTAATAACCAATTAGCCTTGGACATTACGAATACAAAATTAAACATTTAACTAGCCGCACTGCAAATACTAATTTGATCGACAATTTGTTTTATTTACTGGAAAATATTTATATATTGTAGATAACGATATGTTGTAAATTAATGATAACTGTTTCCGTGTGTGGCCTTTCGCCAGCAATCTTGCTGCTTGTTGTTGTTCAACGAATGAAAGTGATACTGGTCTACCACCAATTCGCCCTTGGGCACGAGCCGCTATTAATCCTGCATTCGTTCTTTCAACGATTAATTCCCGTTCCATTTCAGCCAGTGCACTCATAATGTGAAAGAAAAATCTCCCCATAGAAGTGCTGGTATCAATGCTATCAGTCAAGCTTTGAAAATGAATACCGCGTTCACTTAAATCAGAAATTAAAGTTACCATATTTTTTACGCTACGCCCCAATCTATCTAGTTTCCAAACAACTAGAGTGTCACCTTTTTTAAGTTGTTTTAAAGCTCGTTTTAAACCTGGTCTGTTGGATGTTTTTCCACTAATTTTATCCTCAAAAATTTGCTCACAATTTATACTTATCAATGCGTTTCGCTGTAAATCACTGTTTTGGTCATTTGTTGACACCCGAATATAGCCAATCTTCGCCATATGTAACCCTGCCTAATACCAGTATGAGACTATTATTGTCGAAATTATCACGGATTGGCGAGTTTTTAAAAACCTTGGTTTGATAGAAACGATGAATTTGGCTAAAGGAGCAGTGCCGAATAGCCGGAAAGTGAATGGCAAAGTTCTGACTGAGGATATCAATATTACGTCTCAGGATATTTTTAATGGGCAGGCAATATCCATCCCCGACAAAGCCGATTTAAATGATTATCAAACACCAGGTCTTTATTATCAGAGTTTAAATGTACAAGCGGGAGCAGGTAATAACTATCCTGAACCACTTGCAGGTTCACTTGTCGTTCTGAAAAATAATGCTGTGACTCAACGCTATTTTGTTTATAACAGCAGTCGGGTATATACGCGCGGCCAATATCATAATTTACCGTGGACACCTTGGGCCCAAGAATATAACACCCTGAATAAACCAACTACGAGTGAGCTTGGTTTGATAGAAACAGTGAATTTGGCGAAAAATTCGGTGCCTAGTAGCAGGAAAATCAATGGAAGAGCACTGACTAATGATATCTCTTTGAATGTTGCTGACATCGGAGCAATGAATGTTACCAGTTTGGGAACCATTGGAAACGGTAGTCGGTTTAGTAATTATGTATTGAGTGGATTCTATGACGTAACTGTTTCAAATCCGTCTTCTGTCCCAGATTTTCCGCTGAATTCCGCAGGGTATTTATACGGAGATGGAATTTTGGAAGCATTGAATGGAGGTAACGTTATTTTCCAGCGTTACACATCTCATCATGGACAAGAAGCCGCTCGGCAATCTTGGGATAGAGGAAACACATGGGGCGGGTGGGTTCCCCAATTGGTTAAAGATTCGACACTTTTGGAAACTGCGGGATGGATTCAAGATCATAACACCGGGGTCATTACAGCATGGACGACAGGTGAAATCGCGACAGAAGAACTCTCAATGCAGGTTCCGTTACCAATAACTTTTCCAACAGGTATTTTAAATGTTCAGGTGTCAACCAAAATACCTAAATATGACGTCCACGCTGACGGTTTTTGGCAAGTTATTGACTGGGATAAAGCATCAGTCACTGTGGAGCTGCAATTAGTTACAGGTGGTGCATATAATCGTCAATATCGACCTATGATTTATGTTGTGGGGTATTAAATGAGGTATATTTATAGCCCAAAATCAAATTCATTTTATCCGGTTGAACTAAAACAACGATATATGGCTTCTGACTCATGGCCTGAAGATGGTATTGAGGTAAGTGAGAAAATTTATTTAGAATTCGCGTCGAATGGCCCACCGGTAGGAAAGCGCCGTATTGCCGATTCTGATGGGTTACCTGCATGGGGTGATATTCCGCCGCCATCTCAAAAAGAACTGCAACGTTCGGCAGAACGAAAGAAACAGTATCTGATGTCACAGGCCGCAAATACTATTGCACCATTACAGGACGCGGTTGATTTAGATATTGCTACGGATAAAGAACAAACCATACTAACTGGATGGCGTAAACACAGGGTGTTGCTCAGTCGGGTGGATTGCTCAATTGCCCCTGATATCGTATGGCCGGAACAACCGAAGTGATGACAGGATGCGTAACCACAAACATTATTAGCCATTGATCTCATACTAATTCAGACATGGACGTCTAACCAACATCATTCGGGAATATCACAAGGTTTTCTATCTGCAACAGAACACACTCTATGAAACATAAAAGCGCAAAGATTTGTCAGTATTCTGTCTTCATGTTTCCAGTGTTATCACCGGGACTCTACCCTATGAATAATAAGCCCATATTGCGAACTGCACCCCAAATTTGGGGTGCCTACACTTTTCAGCCGAAAAAGCCGAGCTTAAATTTGCGTAACTTTGAAACAGCTATCCTTAAATAAAGCTGAGGTTAGTTATCTTAAACTTAATTACGCTAACTACACTCCCAAATAAAGTTTAGGTCAGTTATTTTCAAGATAATCAGAAGTAAAATTAAATATGGACAATAAACCCGCAGTTATAAGCTGCGAGTTCTACCATTAGCAATTGGATATCAACGTTTCTTTTTCTTTCCCTGAACTGCCTTAAAACGCGGATTAGATTTACAAATAACATATAATCGACCACGACGGCTGACGATTTTACAATCCGGATGACGAGTTTTTGCTGTTTTAAGTGAACTTAACACCTGCATTTTTCCATGATCTCTCAATTTATTTATTACCAATAAAACGCCCGAATTTTTTCTGGAATCGCGCAGTGCTGCCTTCCTGAGATAAAGTTTTCTGCTTACCCGTATAGAAAGGGTGTGATTCCGATGACACATCAACAGTGACATATGGATACTCTTCCCCATTCAGAGTAATTGTCCGTTCTGTGCGAATCGTGGAGCCAATTGTAAAATAGGCATTAGCACTGGTATCGTGAAATACAACTACCCGATAGTTTGGATGGATATCTGGTTTCATAATTTCGCCAAATTGTAATAATATAACATTACAATAGCGTGATTCATTTTTATCGGCAAGAAAATAATGAGAAATTTTCTCAGTTCAAAAAAAAGCCTCTGTATTTTTAATGTACAGAGGCTTATTTCAACTTCTTACTATAAAACGATTATTCTACAGTCACTGATTTAGCCAAATTACGAGGCTGATCAACATCAGTTCCTTTGATCAGAGCAACATGATAGGAAAGCAATTGCAGTGGTACTGTATAAAATATTGGTGCAATCAGCTCTTCAACATGCGGCAATGGAATAATCTTCATTCCTTCACTATCGGTAAAACCCGCGTCCTGATCAGCAAAAACATATAGCAATCCACCACGGGCACGTACTTCTTCGATATTAGATTTCAGTTTTTCTAGCAATTCATTGTTCGGTGCTACAATGATAACCGGCATATCTGCATCAATCAGTGCCAATGGCCCATGTTTTAATTCACCGGCAGCATAAGCCTCAGCATGGATATAAGAAATCTCTTTTAATTTCAGAGCACCTTCAACCGCAATCGGATATTGATCACCACGGCCAAGGAATAAAGCGTGGTGTTTGTCAGAAAAATCTTCCGCCAGCACTTCAATAATTTTATCTTTCGATAACATGCCTTCGATACGGCTTGGCAATGCATGTAATGCATGAACAATTTCTTGCTCCTGTTCTGCATCAACACCTTTCAAACGTCCAAGGTAAGCCACCAGCATCAGTAATACTGTCAACTGAGTTGTAAATGCCTTAGTTGAAGCAACACCAATTTCTGCACCAGCTTTGGTCATCAGAGCAAAATCAGATTCACGTACTAATGAAGAACCCGCTACGTTACAGACAGTTAACGATGTGAGATAGCCAAGTTCTTTGGATAAACGCAGTGCTGCTAATGTATCCGCAGTTTCACCCGATTGAGACAATGTGATCAGTAAGCTTCCTGAACGGCGTGCTGATTTGCGGTAACGAAATTCAGAAGCAATTTCCACATCACAAGGAATACCAGCCAATGCTTCAAACCAATAACGGGAAACCATACCTGCGTTATAGGATGTACCACAGGCAACAATCTGAATATGCTCTACTTTAGCTAATAATTTAGCTGCATTAGGGCCAAGTTCAGACAGATCTACTTGTCCATGACTCAAGCGCCTTTCCAAAGTGCTTTTAATTGCCATTGGCTGTTCATAGATCTCTTTTTGCATGTAATGACGGTAGATACCTTTGTCACCAGCATCGTACTGAATATTGGATTCAATCTGTTCCCGTTCAACCGGTTTGCCCTGAGTATTAAAAATACGCACAGTACGACGAGTGACTTCAGCGATATCCCCCTCCTCAAGGAAGATAAAACGACGAGTAACAGGCAATAGCGCCAACTGATCAGACGCCAGAAAGTTTTCTCCAACGCCCAAGCCTATAACTAAAGGACTGCCCGATCTTGCAGCAATTATTGTTCCAGGATCACGGCTATCCATGATGACTGCACCATAAGCACCACGCAACCGAGGAATAACTCGTTGAATAGCTTCCAACAAAGTACCACCTTGTTTTTGTTCCCAATGAACAAGGTGAGCAATAACTTCTGTATCAGTATCCGAGATAAACTGATAACCGAGTGCAATTAATTGAACGCGTAATTCTTCATAGTTTTCAATAATACCGTTGTGAACAACAGCAATATAATCAGATACATGCGGGTGAGCATTTTTCTCGTTCGGTTCGCCGTGTGTAGCCCAACGGGTATGAGCAATACCTGTCCCACCAAGGACTGGCTGCTTATCAACCTCATCAGCAAGTAC
This sequence comes from Photorhabdus sp. RW14-46, assembly GCF_963887965.1. NCBI lineage: Bacteria > Pseudomonadati > Pseudomonadota > Gammaproteobacteria > Enterobacterales > Morganellaceae > Photorhabdus > Photorhabdus sp. RW14-46. The sequence goes on from NZ_CAWPHH010000022.1 coordinate 47,233, forward strand.
TTGTACCTTACCGACTTCACGCAGGCGGAACATATTTTTTTCGTTATCAACAACCGCCAAACCAGCGGAGTCGTAACCACGGTATTCCAAACGACGAAGTCCTTCAATCAGGATTTCGGCAATATCTCGTTGTGCTACTGCACCAACAATTCCACACATCAGTTTTATTCCTAAAAATAGGGCTGATGAAAGCCCTTTATATGTCAAGAGCCTGATTGTTTTCCGGTTTTTCCGGTCCCCGAGCCTGTAGAGTGGGGATTATTATTTTATTTTTTTTCCTTCACAGGGCGTTTCCACCCTTGAATATGTGTTTGTTTAGTTCTGCTTACAACCAGCTCATTTTCAGCGATGTTTTTTGTCACTGTTGTCCCCGCTCCGATTGTAGCGCCTTTAGCAACAATCACCGGAGCAACAAGCTGAGTATCAGAGCCAACAAAAACATTGTCACCAATAATGGTCTTAAATTTATTAGCGCCGTCGTAATTACAGGTAATAGTACCTGCACCAATATTTACATCACGACCAATATCTGCGTCGCCAAGATAAGTCAAATGTCCAGCTTTAGAACCTTTACCCAGATAAGATTTCTTCATCTCAACGAAATTCCCTACATGGGCTTTTTCAGCAAGTTTAGAACCGGGACGCAAACGTGCAAAAGGCCCAACAGTACAACCAGTTTCCATTTCAGAATCTTCAACTATTGTATAGGGGCTAATAATAGAATCATCACCAATGATGCAATTCTTCAACACACAACCGGTACCAATCTGTACGTTATTACCAAGGGTTACATTACCCTCAATAATGACATTAGTGTCAATAACCACATCACGGCCATGAATTAATGTACCACGTAAATCAAAACGGGCAGGATCCAACAACATAACACCCGCTAGTAATAATTGTTCCGCTTGCTCAGATTGATAAATCCGTTCAAGAGCGGAAAGTTGAAGACGGTTATTTACACCTTCCATTTCACTCAAGCGAGTTGGATGCACCGCTTCAATTTTTCTACCTTCTTTATAAGCCAACGCAATCACATCAGTAAGGTAATATTCACCCTGAACATTGTTGTTATCCAATTGGGACAACCAACGTTTTAAATCACTACCATTAGCAACCAAAATACCTGTGTTTATTTCATTGATTTTACGTTGTTCTTCAGTCGCGTCTTTTTGCTCAATGATGCCCGTTACTTCTCCGTTTTCACGAACAATACGACCATAACCTGTTGGATTGTCCAAAATTGCTGTCAATAAACCGATACCACCCTCAGGTTTAACAGCGAGTAGGCGTTCAAGGGTATCTGCACCAATAAGCGGTACGTCGCCATACAATATTAAAATATCTTCATCACCAGCGAAATGTGGTGCTGCCTGCTGCATCGCATGACCAGTCCCTAACTGCTCTGCTTGTAATACCCAGTTCAGTGTTTGATCAGAAAGGGTTTGCTCTATCAGGTCACCACCATGTCCATAAACTAGATGAACATTTTTAGCCCCTAATGCCATTGCAGTATCAATCACATGCTGAACCATAGGTTTACCGGCCAGCAAGTGCAGCACTTTAGGGAGATCAGAGTACATGCGGGTTCCTTTACCCGCGGCAAGGATCACAACACTTTTTGCACTGTTAGACATAAGAAACCCGATAACTCCAATTTAAGAGAGAAAAGTAAACCTGCTTATAAGATAAATTACTACATATTTCGCAATACAAAAAAGCCAGTTAGCTCGCACCAACTGGCTTTTTTATTTAACTGCCTATATTACATCGCTTTTTTTGTTAACTCGATTACACGAAGTTTCGCAATCGCTTTAGACAATTCAGCTGATGCCTGAGCATAGTCAACATCACCGTGAGAATTACGGATGTGTTCTTCAGCTTTACGTTTAGATTCCAACGCCTTAGCTTCATCCAAATCTTTACCACGGATCGCAGTGTCAGCCAGTACGATAACGCCGCTCGGTTGTACCTCAAGGATACCCCCAGAAAGGTAAATGACCTCTTCTTCACCGAACTGCTTAACAATACGTACCATGCCAGGTTTTATGGCAGTCAGTAGCGGAGCATGCCCTGGGTAAATACCCAGTTCACCTTCACTACCTGTCACCTGAATTTTCTGTACCAAGCCTTCAAACATCCGGCTTTCAGCACTGACAACATTCAGATGGTAAGTCATTGCAGCCATGTCAACCTCCGGTCAGCCGTATTAAAGTTTCTTCGCTTTTTCCACAGCTTCTTCGATGGTACCTACCATGTAGAATGCCTGTTCTGGTAGGTGGTCATAGTCGCCGTCTAAGATACCTTTAAAGCCACGGATAGTATCTTTCAGGGAAACGAACTTACCTGGTGAACCAGTAAAGACTTCTGCAACGAAGAACGGCTGAGACAGGAAGCGCTGGATCTTACGAGCACGCGCAACTACTAGCTTATCGTCTTCTGACAGTTCATCCATACCCAAGATAGCGATAATATCTTTCAGTTCCTGATAACGTTGCAGGATAGACTGAACGCCACGAGCAACATTATAGTGCTCTTGACCAACAACCAATGGATCGAGCTGACGACTGGTAGAATCCAACGGATCAACCGCAGGATAAATACCCAAAGAAGCAATTTGACGGCTCAGTACTACGGTCGCATCCAAGTGGGCGAAAGTCGTCGCTGGAGATGGGTCAGTCAAGTCATCCGCAGGTACGTAAACAGCCTGTACGGAAGTGATAGAGCCGGTTTTGGTAGAAGTAATACGTTCTTGCAGAACACCCATTTCTTCCGCCAGAGTTGGCTGATAACCTACCGCAGATGGCATACGACCAAGTAGTGCGGATACTTCAGTACCTGCCAAGGTATAACGATAGATGTTATCAACAAATAACAGAACATCGCGGCCTTCATCACGGAACTTCTCAGCCATTGTTAGACCCGTCAACGCAACACGCAGACGGTTTCCTGGCGGCTCGTTCATCTGACCATATACCAGAGATACTTTATCCAGTACATTAGAGTCAGTCATTTCGTGGTAGAAGTCGTTACCTTCACGAGTACGTTCACCTACACCGGCAAATACAGAGTAACCCGAATGCTCAATCGCAATGTTACGGATCAACTCCATCATGTTTACGGTTTTACCTACACCCGCACCACCAAACAGACCAACTTTACCACCCTTAGCGAATGGACAAATTAGGTCCATTACCTTAATACCGGTTTCCAGTAGTTCTTGAGAGTTAGATAATTCTTCATAGCTTGGAGCCGGACGATGAATAGCCCAACGCTCTTCTTCACCGATATCGCCTTTCATGTCGATTGGTTCACCCAATACGTTCATGATACGGCCCAATGTCGCTTTACCAACCGGAACTTCAATTGGGTGGCCTAAATCAGTGACACTTAAACCACGGCTTAAGCCATCAGAAGTACCCATTGCAATACAACGAACAACGCCGCCGCCCAACTGCTGCTGAACTTCCAGCACCAGCTTAGCTTCGCCGTTTTGAACCTCAAGAGCATCGTATACTTTTGGTACGGTATCTTGAGGGAATTCGACGTCCACCACGGCGCCGATTACCTGGATAATCTTTCCAGTAGCCATCTTGAATCCTCTACGTAATTCATAAACCTAGCTGTTAAACCGCGGAAGCACCCGAGACAATCTCGGTCAGCTCCTGAGTTATGCTGGCCTGACGAGCTTTGTTATAAACCAACTGCAACTCTTTGATCAGGCTGCCACCATTATCAGTTGCGGCTTTCATCGCCACCATTCGTGCGGCCTGTTCACTAGCCAGGTTTTCAACGACGCCCTGATAAACCTGCGATTCTACATAACGACGCAGCAGTATATCTAGCAACGCCTTAGGATCAGGTTCGTATAAATAATCCCAGGATTTCTTCTTCAGTGTTTCATCATCTCCGGCAGGCAGAGGTAATAACTGAGTAATGGTCGGTTCCTGGGACATTGTATTGATGAACTTGTTTGTCACCACATACAGTTTATCCAGACGTCCCTCATCGTATGCCCGCAGCATGATATTCACTGGCCCGATCAATTCAGACAGTGAAGGGTTATCTCCCATGCCTGTTACCTGAGCAACAACGTTACCCCCAACAGAAGCAAAGAAAGAGGTAGCCTTAGAGCCGATAAGCGCCAGCTCACACTGGACATCTTTATCAGACCAGTCTTTCATTTCTGAAAGCAGTTTTTTGAACAGATTAGTATTCAAACCACCGCACAAGCCACGATCGGTAGAAACAACCAGATACCCGACACGTTTGGTTTCACGCTCTTCAAGGTACGGATGTTTATATTCCAGATTACCTAACGCAAGGTGACCAATCACGCTGCGTATGGTTTCTGCATAAGGACGGCTGGCCGCCATGCGATCCTGCGTTTTACGCATTTTGGACGCAGCAACCATCTCCATCGCTTTAGTGATTTTTTGCGTGTTTTGCACGCTGGCGATCTTGGTACGTATCTCTTTTGCGCCGGCCATTCCTGATTCTCCTCATTAACCAGACGGCCCATGTTTAATTAAACCGGGCCGAATAGTGTTACCAGGACTGAGTTGCCTTGAAGGAATCCAGCAGAGCTTTCAGCTTTGCTTCGATCTCTTCGTTGTAACCACCAGACTGGTCAATCTCTTTTAGAAGATCAGCATGTTCACGGTTGGCATATGCAAGCAACGCAGATTCGAAATCAATAACCTTAGCAATTTCGATATCTTCCAGATAACCACGTTCCGCAGAAAACAGAGACAATGACTGCTGTGCAACAGACATTGGCGCATACTGTTTCTGTTTCAGCAATTCAGTTACTTTTTGACCATGATCCAACTGTTTACGGGTTGCATCATCAAGGTCAGAAGCAAACTGAGAAAACGCTGCCAGTTCGCGATATTGAGCCAGAGCAGTACGAATGCCCCCAGACAGTTTCTTAACGATTTTAGTCTGAGCAGCGCCACCTACACGGGATACGGAAATCCCTGGGTTAACTGCTGGACGAATCCCCGCATTGAACAAACTAGATTCCAAGAAAATCTGACCATCAGTAATTGAAATAACGTTTGTTGGTACGAATGCTGATACATCACCTGCCTGAGTTTCAATGATAGGCAGGGCCGTCAGAGAACCGGTTTTACCTTTCACTTCACCATTGGTGAATTTTTCCACATATTCAGCATTAACACGTGCAGCACGTTCCAGCAAACGAGAGTGCAGATAGAAAACGTCACCTGGGAATGCTTCACGTCCTGGCGGACGACGGAGCAACAGAGAAATTTGACGATAAGCTACAGCCTGCTTAGACAAATCATCATAAACAATCAGCGCATCTTCACCGCGGTCACGGAAGTATTCGCCCATTGCACAACCCGAATATGGTGCCAGGTATTGTAATGCCGCAGATTCTGAAGCAGTCGCAACAACCACAATAGTATTGGCAAGAGCACCATGCTCCTCTAATTTACGAACAACGTTCGCAATAGTAGAAGCTTTCTGACCAACTGCGACATAGACACATTTTATGCCTGAGTCACGTTGGTTAATGATTGCGTCAATAGCCAGTGCTGTTTTACCCGTCTGACGGTCACCGATAACCAGTTCACGTTGACCACGACCGATAGGGATCATAGCGTCAACGGATTTATAACCAGTTTGTACCGGCTGATCAACAGATTGACGATCGATAACACCAGGAGCGATCATTTCAACAGCAGAGAAACCATCATGCTCAACAGGGCCTTTACCATCAATTGGCTCACCCAGCGTGTTTACTACACGACCAAGCAGACCACGACCAACAGGTACTTCAAGAATACGGCCTGTACATTTGACCTTCATACCTTCTGCTAAGTCAGCATACGGACCCATTACAACCGCACCTACGGAGTCACGCTCCAAGTTCAATGCGATTGCATAACGATTGCCAGGCAGTGCGATCATCTCACCCTGCATAACTTCGGCTAAACCGTGAATACGAATGATACCGTCGTTAACGGATACAATCGTACCTTCATTGTGAGCTTCACTCACTACATTGAACTGAGCAATGCGCTGCTTGATCAGTTCGCTGATTTCGGTGGAATTCAGTTGCATATGCTCCAGTCCCCTTAAGACTGCAAGACGTCTGTTAAGCGATCTAAACGGCCACGAATACTGCCATCGATCACCAAATCACCTGCGCGGACAACCACACCAGCAATAACAGACTTATCAATTTTGCAATTCAGCTTAACTTTGCGTGACAGACGTTTTTCCATCGCTACAGAAATTTTAGCCAGCTGTTGTTCTCTCAGTTCGGTGGCAGAAATCACTTCAACATCAACGGTTGATTCAAGTGATGCACGCAATTGAATAAATTGCTGCAAAACTTCCGGCAATGCCAATAAGCGACCGTTTTCTGCCATAACACGAATAAAGTTCTGAGCATGTTCATCGACCTGTTCACCGCAAATTGCGATAAAGGTATTAGCTAATGTTTCCGATGCCAATGAACCAGAAAGCAGCTCACCAACTTGCTCATTACGAGTCACCTCAGCTGTGAACGCCAGCATATTCTGCCATTGTTCAAGCGATTGTTTTTCCACAGCAAAGTCAAAAGCTGCTTTGGCGTAGGGGCGAGCTACAGTAGCAAATTCAGACATGCCCCTCCCTCCTTACAGTTCAGCGACCAGTTTATCAACGATGTCGCTATTAGCAGCTTCATCCACGGAACGTTCGATGATTTTCTCGGCACCTGCGATAGCCAACATAGCGACCTGCTTACGCAACTCTTCCCGAGCACGCTTACGCTCGGCATCAATTTCTGCCTGAGCTTGCGTTACGATTCTGTTACGTTCCTGCTCAGCTTCCGCTTTTGCATCATCAAGGATCTGGGCTTTTTGTTTATTAGCCTGTTCAATGATGACCTGAGCTTCCACTTTCGCTTTCTTCATTTGGTCGGTCGCATTGGCTTGCGCTAAGTCCAGGTCCTTTTTGGCACGTTCCGCAGAAGATAAACCGTCAGCAATTTCTTTTTGACGTTTTTCTATGGCCGCCATGATCGGTGGCCATACGAACTTCATACAGAACATAACAAACAAGACAAACGCAATGGCCTGGCCGAGGATTGTTGCATTAATATTCACAGCACAATACCTCTTTTAAAATTAATGAGTTGACGTAGTTTCAGATTATTTCTACAAACTACGCGACAGCAAACATTACGTACAAGCCAAGGCCCACAGCAATCATTGGGATGGCGTCAACCAGACCCATAACGATAAAGAACTGTGTACGCAGAAGAGGGATTAAATCTGGCTGACGAGCAGCGCCTTCCAAAAATTTACCTCCGAGGATGCCGATACCGATCGCAGCACCGATTGCCGCTAGGCCCATCATTACAGCGGCAGCCATGTACAGCAGATCCATATTCAGGTTTTCCATGACAGTCTCCAGTTTGTTTCAGTTAAAACACAGTTAGTTATTGTGGTAAAAAATTAATGTTCTTCAGATGCCATCGACAGATAAACAATCGTCAGAACCATGAAAATAAAGGCTTGTAACGTAATAATCAGTATGTGGAAAATAGCCCAAGGCAGGCTGAGTAACCACTGCGACCACCACGGTAACAGACCAGCTATAAGAATAAAGATCAATTCACCCGCATACATGTTACCAAACAGTCGCAGACCGAGTGATACCGGTTTTGAAAGCAGGCTAACTCCTTCCAGAATTAAGTTAATTGGAATAAACAGTGGATGATTAAAAGGCTGTAAAGTCAGCTCTTTTGTAAAACCACCAATCCCTTTCATCTTAATGCTGTAGTAGAGGATGAGGACAAAGACACCAATAGCCATCGACAAGGTAACACTGACATCTGCTGTTGGCACGACACGCAGAGCAGGTAAACCAAAGAAATGTTCACCGATATAAGGGAGAAAATCGATTGGCAATAAGTCCATCACGTTCATTAATAACACCCAAACGAACACTGTCAGTGCCAAGGGGGCAATAACCTTGCTCTTGCCGTGATACATATCACGAACGCTGTTATCAACAAAACCCATGATCAATTCTATAGCAGTCTGAAGTTTGCCAGGTACGCCACTGGTGGCATTAACCGCAACCTTTCTGAATACATACAGAAATAAAATCCCTAATACGACTGAGAAAAAAAGCGAGTCAATGTTCAACGTCCAGAACGTTGCAGAACCACCAGAGTTGGGATCGACCAACTCAAAGGTACGTAGGTCCAACTGAAGGTTATTCAGGTGGTGGCCTATGTAGTCCCTTGCAGTTGAAACTTCTCCTGATGCAGACATGATGCCTCTTACCCTTTTATTGTTGAAAACCTAATCGTTTATCACAGCAGGTGCGATAATTTGCACAATCAGCACCGCTAAATAAGCTAAACCTAGTGGTGCAAACGCCGCTTTAAACACGCCTAAAGCAACAACCAGCACAGCTATTGTAATAATAACTTTCAACCCTTCGCCAACAGCGAAAGACCACGCAATACGTACAGGAACCTCTTCTTCTTTTGCTTTTTGAAAACTGGCAAACAGCATGAATATGGCATTAGGTAACCAACATGCTAACCCACCAGCAAAAGCAGAAGCGCCCCATTCTATACTTTTGGTGCAAAAAGCCACACTGAGAACAACAAAAGTCATTAACTGCAAAAAAAGCAGCTTCAGTGCAATTTTACCGCTGTAAAGGGATACAGACATGACTTTTGTTTTCTCCCCTTGCACGCCTTGCATATCAGGTTTTGCTAAATGTTGTATAAAACTGCCTTTGCTTAAGAGTGTCAAGTGACAAAAACGTGCAAATTATACGGGCCACCAAAATGAATTCAATCTATAAGTAGCGAAAAGGTGAACAATTATTTAAATTTTTTATTTTAGTGCCCGATTGCAAGCTAATGATTGTGCTGATTTCTTGTTTTTAATAATTTCATACATTTCAGGCACAAATGTGATTTAAATCACATAAATTTTTTATTTGTTAATTATATTTAACATTCACAGTAAATGAAAATAAAATACATTAATAATAAAATCAATTGGTTAATTTAATTCCATACAAAAGAGTGATTATATTATTGACTTAAATTCCCAAGCTAATTTTTAGCTAGTTTAAAAAAGTGGATCTGATGAAAAAATGCTTTATCTGATTTTTAAAGGTTCAACTATCTTAATATCAAGATAACGTTATTTTTATGTAATAACTCAGTAAATTAAAGCTGAAACGATGCAAACCATAATTAACGATGCTGACTACAGTATAATTGTGCTCAACATCACTAATTATTTATAACTTTATTGACAAATAACAAAATTAGTTTGATTTAAGGATAACCAAATGACGTTGCCCTTCCAGTTCAGGAACATTTAATTTAATAACCGAATCGATAGAAATTCCAAAAGGCAAGATAGTCAGTTCCTCTTCTGGAAGCACACCTTTAAGTGCATAGAAACGTCCATGAATAGGCTCAGGCAAATGACTACACCAAGAGACCATATCTTTTAACGAAGCAAAAGCACGGCTTATTACGCCATCAAAAGGTGGTTCAGAAGAATACGCTTCAACCCTACTTTGTACTGGTTCGATATTTACCAAATCAAGCTCATGCTGAACCTGACGCAAAAATCTCACTCTTTTGCCTAAACTATCCAGCAATGTGAAATGAGAATCTGGACGAACAATAGCTAACGGAATACCTGGCAACCCCGGGCCCGTGCCCACATCAATAAAACGATGACCTTGCAGATAAGGGCTGACGACAATACTGTCCATGATATGACGCACCAGCATTTGTTCTGGCTCACGTACTGATGTGAGATTGTAAGCCTTATTCCACTTATTGAGCATATCAACATAGGCTACAAGCTGCTGTTTTTGCTGTAGTGACAGTTCTATTCCTGCTTTGGTCAGCAACAATTCTAGTTTGTTAAGCATAATCAAGATCCTCTCAGGCGCTGCGGCGCAATAATCCTTGTTTTTTCAACCACACAAGTAAAATTGAAATTGCCGCAGGTGTTACCCCTGAAATACGTGAAGCCTGACCAATTGAACTCGGTTTATGATCATTGAGTTTAGCGACAACTTCATTGGAAAGACCACTGATTTGGCAGTAGTCAAGATCGACCGGTAATGATGTGTTTTCATTACGTAGCTGCTTTTCGATTTCTTCCTGCTGACGGGCAATATATCCCTCGTATTTGACTTGAATTTCAACTTGATCAGCGGCTTGTGGTTCTTCAAGACTTGGATAAAACAGGGGCAATGAGGTCAAAAGTTTATAGTTCATTTCAGGACGACGTAGTAGATCTTCACCATTAGCTTCTTTCGACAATGGCATTTTCAATATATTGTTTATATCATTAAGATTATTTGAATTAGGGTGAATCCAAATATTACGTAAACGCTGGCGTTCTTGTTCAACCATTTCCAATTTACGGCAATAATGTTCCCAACGTGAATCATCTACCAGACCTAACTCACGGCCTTTTTCTGTTAAACGCAGGTCTGCATTATCTTCACGTAACATTAAGCGATACTCGGCTCGTGAAGTAAACATACGGTACGGCTCTTTAGTCCCTAAAGTACATAAATCGTCAACTAAAACGCCAATATAAGCTTGATCACGGCGAGGGAACCAACTTTCTTCTTCTGAAGCGTAACGAGCTGCATTAAGGCCTGCCAAGAGTCCTTGAGCAGCCGCTTCTTCATAACCCGTCGTGCCGTTGATTTGTCCAGCAAAAAATAGACCGTGGATAAATTTACTTTCTAATGTTTGTTTCAGATCTCTTGGATCGAAGAAATCGTATTCTATTGCATAACCAGGACGAATAATTCGAGCATTTTCCATTCCTTTCATGGAGTGAACAATTTGCATCTGCACGTCAAACGGTAAGCTGGTAGAAATACCGTTTGGATAGATTTCATTACTAGTCAATCCTTCAGGTTCAAGGAAGATCTGGTGGGCATCACGATCCGCAAAACGCATGACCTTATCTTCGATTGAAGGGCAGTAGCGAGGACCGATCCCTTCAATGATCCCCGTATACATTGGGCTACGATCCAAATTATTGCGGATCACATCGTGGGTTTTTTCATTCGTATGGGTGATGTAACACGGTATTTGTTGTGGATGTTGCTTCACATTTCCAAGGAAAGAGAATACTGGCGTTGGATTATCACCTAGTTGTTGTGTTAGCTGACTAAAATCGATAGTTCTGGCATCAATACGTGGTGGTGTTCCTGTTTTTAATCTGTTTACACGTAAAGGCAACTCACGTAAGCGCTGTGCCAACGAAATGGCTGGGGGATCACCAGCTCTTCCACCACTATAATTTTCCAAACCAATGTGGATCTTACCGTCAAGAAATGTTCCTACAGTCAAAACAACAGCTTTAGCTCTGAACTTAAGGCCCATGCGTGTTACTGCGCCAGTAACGGTGTCATTTTCAACAATGAGATCTTCTACAGGTTGTTGGAAGATCATTAGATTAGGTTGGTTTTCCAATGCCATGCGTACAGCTTGACGATAGAGAACCCTATCTGCTTGGGCACGTGTTGCACGAACTGCGGGCCCTTTGCTGGCATTTAAAGTTCTAAATTGGATACCAGCGTGATCAGTCGCTTTAGCCATTAAGCCACCAAGCGCATCAATTTCTTTAACCAGATGCCCTTTACCGATTCCACCAATGGCTGGGTTACATGACATTTGGCCCAAAGTGTCAATATTGTGGGTCAGCAATAGGGTTTGACGACCCATACGAGCGGCTGCCATAGCCGCTTCGGTACCGGCGTGACCACCACCGATAATGATGACGTCAAATTGTTCTGGATAAAACATGGTGATGAACCTTTAGTTATAAAAATGCTCAGTGTTGCATTAAGGGAGGAGAATTCTACTCAAGTTTCGGTGATAGACCAAGTGGGTGAGATCACCGGTAATTAAAAGAAGATCTTTTTTATTTAAAGATCTGTTTATTAGATCTTTTATTAGGATCATGATCTTTTGTGGATAAGTTATTTTTCTTTAGAAAGATCATAAAGCTGTAAAGGATCATTTGTTGTGAATGATCCGTGATCCCACAAGGTATAAACTGGGATCTAAATCGGTAGTTATTCACAAGGTGATCATTGTCATATAGTTATACTATGGATAACTACGGGTTAACCCCGGCTTTTTAGATGAGTTATCCACAATCGTTTGCTGTTTTTTTGTTCTTATTAGAGTGTGTTTGCCCAATATTTAACCCATTCTCCTGCGGGATCTTCAGGGATCTCATGTTGTTGAATATCAATTTCCAGACGATCGCCGAGACGTTTAGCACCATTTTCTATCAATAGTTGGTCAAATGATCTTATTGCACCGCAAAAAGTATCGTATTCGGAACTACCAAGGCCAACAGCACCAAACGTTACCTTGCTGAGATCGGGTTTTTGGTCAGAAATTTCTGCGGCCAATGGTTGTATATTTTCTGGCAATTCTCCTGCTCCATGTGTGGATGTGACGACTAGCCAGATTCCTTCCTGAGGAAGTTCATCTAAGGAGGGGCCATGTAGCATTTCAGTGGAAAAACCAGCATCTTCCAGAATTTCAGCCATATGTTCAGCTACGTATTCGGCACTGCCCATTGTGCTGCCGCTGATTAAGGTAATAGTAGCCATAGTGATCCCAACAGATTTTAAGAGTCGCTATTGTACTCTGTGAATCTGTTGGGATCTACCTGTGGATAATATGGTTATAACAAATTTTATGTTATGGCTTGATTGTCCGCATAATCGGGTTTTGTAAGGAGATCAGGGTTTCTGTTGATTGAATTTCATCGATAGTCTGTATTTTGTTGATAAGTACATCTTGAAGGGATTCAATTGAACGGCACATAACTTTAATAAAGATGCTGTAGTGGCCTGTTGTGTAGTAAACCTCAACTACTTCATCCAGGTTGTCTAGTTTTTTTAGAGCTGATGGGTAATCTTTAGCACTCTTGAGAATAATGCCAATAAAGCAACACACATCATAACCAAGTTGTTTCGTGCTGATATCGACTCTGGTACCGGTAATGATTCCTGCTTGCTTCATTTTTTCCACGCGAACGTGAATTGTTCCCGGACTGACAGCAAATTTCTTTGCTAGTTCGGCATAAGGTGTACGTGCGTTGTCCATTAAAGCGTGAAGTATGTCACGGTCTAGATTGTCGATCTGATAAATTTCTGCCATTTTCAGCGCCTTTTTTTAATGAATTTTCATTTTTTTAATCTTAAAAATGAATTTTATGAATCATAAAGTCTATTTTTATTAAAGTATATTGAATTTATCCCTCATTTTATTGCTTAATGTTTCCAACAGGACATCAGGGTCACCTAAAAAATTAGAGAATAACATTATGAAAAAGTCGTTTATTGAAAAGCAGCAACAAATCAGTTTTGTTAAATCCTTCTTTTCCCGTCTGCTGGAAAGCAAACTGGGTCTGATTGAAGTACAGGGACCAATCCTAAGTTGTTTGGGAGATGGTATTCAGGACAACTTGTCCGGCCATGAAAAAGCTGTTCAGGTGAAAGTAAAAACTTTACCGGATTCAACTTTCGAAGTCGTACATTCGTTGGCTAAATGGAAACGTAGGACACTGGGTCGTTTTGGCTTTCAGCCTGAACAAGGGCTTTACACTCACATGAAAGCATTGCGTCCAGATGAGGATCGCTTAACACCAATTCACTCTGTTTATGTTGATCAATGGGATTGGGAAAAAGTGATGGAAGATGGGCAACGCTCACTTGCTTATCTTAAACAGACAGTAGGTAAAATCTACGAAGCAATAAAAGAAACAGAAAAAGCTGTCAGCAAAGAGTTTGGTCTGGCACCGTTCCTGCCAGATCAAATTCACTTTGTTCATAGCGAAACGCTTCTGAGCCGTTATCCGGATCTGGATGCAAAAGGCCGTGAACGGGCTATTGCTAAAGAATTGGGTGCTGTTTTCCTCATTGGTATTGGTGCGAAATTATCTGATGGTCAATCTCATGATGTGCGTGCGCCTGATTATGATGACTGGACGACACCAAACAGCGATGGTTTCGTTGGTCTAAATGGCGACATCATTGTCTGGAACCCTGTTTTGGAAGATGCGTTTGAGATCTCTTCTATGGGTATCCGTGTTGATGCAGAAGCATTGGAGCGCCAGTTAGCTCTGACTAGTGATGAAGAGCGTTTACAATATGATTGGCATCAGGCGTTACTCAAAGGCGACATGCCGCAGTCGATTGGTGGCGGTATTGGTCAATCCCGCTTAGTGATGTTACTGCTGCAAATGAAACACATTGGTCAAGTTCAGTGCAGTATCTGGTCACCTGAAGTACGCGAAACTGTAGAAGATATGCTTTAATTCAAGTTAGTGACGCCATTTTCGCAGTAAACGGCTTTTAAGTCCGGTATCAAAGTGCCAGATATGATCAAATATCCGCATAATATCGGGCTTACCATATTGGGACATGGAGACCGCATGGAAGCGGTATTGCTGATGCAGTTGCAGATTTTTTATCTGATGGATTAGTGAGTTCGGCAGACGCTGGGCAATGAAATCTGAGATAACAACAGCATCAGCATTTTTCCAACATTTTTCTTTCATTTTTTCTATTGTACTTGTCAGACAGAAAGCGAGATCTGTCCCTCCTTTGAAAGTTTGGCTGAGAAAACGAGTAGCTTGCTCCAGACCATCTGGTGAAGATAGTTCATAGTGCACAATTCCCGTTGTAAATAGCATGATATGACAGTTGCGATTATCAGCTAGAGCAATGCGTAACAGTGCCAGACAAAAAGCTTTGGCACATTTTTCATTGAATTTCCCCATAGAACCGGAAGTATCTACACAAATAATAAATGGTCCTTGAGGTTTTTCTTCCTGGCTATAATGAGTGACTGGCTGTAATGTTGTTTTTTCTCGCCAGTTATCACCTTGTAAGCGATAGGTCAGGAGTTTTTTTTCCACTAATTTGCGATAAAACTCATATTCCAGATCTTCAATTCCTAATATTGCTAATTCTATTGGTAATAGGCGCAGAATATCATCACTTTGTCCGATACCATTTACCTGTTCAGGAATGATGTCGGGTGTTCGCTCGATTGTAGTAACTGGTTCGAAAAAATGGTTTTCTTGTGGTTTTGATTTTACAGATTGGCTGCGTCCAAGTAATTGAGCTAATTTTTTCAGTTCCGGCTGTTGGTGAAGAAATTCACTATAGTGGATCAATAACTGCTTATCATTTTGAGAATGATTTAACTGACTTTTGCTCATATCCCATAATCGCCCCGCTGCCCTATCATTTTCACTAAAAACAGGATCAAGATTACCGCTTAGTGTCAGCCTTTGTTGCAGTTCTGCCAGTAATTGCTCTTTTTCTTGCTCCAGCAATTGCTTATGGAAGGTTGTAGTTTGCAGGATCAAACTGATCCTCCATCGTTGAATAAATAGGGTTTGTAGTGTATTTGAATCAGCAATGGTGTTGGTTGCGAGTTTCTGTGCTTCTTCACTAAAAGGGGATTCAATTCGGTTCAGCGTTTCTAAAATATCGGGAAGTTTAAGGTAAAAATAATTTGTATTGGCAGACAGTATTTGTTGATATAACTGAAATTCTTCTGCCAGAGTTACAGGAATGAGCGCTTCTTTAATCCTTTGCTGTAAATCGTGTTTCCAGCCAGGGATATCTTTTAATAGTACACGTTTTAAGCGAGGATGTTTTTCAAAAAAGATAGCTAACTGAGGTGAAGCTAAAAGCGTTAATATGATCTCTTCTATCATCTCTCCTTCGTTTATTGACAGTAAGAGATCAAGGGTTGTCAAACTAATCATTTAATTAGCTGCCTATTTTTATTTTCAACTGCTTAATTTTATCTGATAACTGGATAAAGCTTTGCTCTATCGTAGCAAGCCAATGACTTTCAATAAATAAACATGGCTGATGCTGATTAAACAATTGGTGTTGGTGATGGATTTCTTGATTAAATTTTTCTAATCTTTCCTGCCACTCGTTGTTTTCTTCATTTTGCTGATGTTGATGATCTGGTAAATATAGCGTGGATGAACGGCGGCTGATATCAAAAATCTCTGGCTGATGTGCTGAATTAACTTCGGCTGCTATATTTTGTGGAAAACCAATGCCGTTCAGACGTGCTGATAATTCTCTGCCTTTGTTTATCCAGATATTCAACGCTTTTTTTTCCAATTCAATAAAATTAACTTTAATATCATGGAGATGAAGAGGTGTATGCAGGAATAGAATCAATTTTTCTTCATTGATATGATCGGGTAGAGAATATTGTATTTTACGTCCAAACAGACGGGTTTGTTTTTCCAGCTTTAACGCCTGCTGATCATTTTTATCCTGACAGGCTTGAGTCCATTGGTGATAAAGCGAATCAATTTGTTGAAATAATATTCTTTGCCTATATGCTTGTTCGGTCATCAGAGTATTCAAGTATTGGGGTAATAATTTAAAAGAGTGAAGATCATGCCACAGGCAATCTTTCAGTAATATTAAATCAAGAGGTGATATCTCTTTTCTGCCATTGAAGAAAGCACTTGCTTGTAATAAATGAATGGCTTTCTTCCAGCGCCTGTCTGAAACGTAAGGTGAATGTTCCGTTGCATCAAGTTGCTGACGTAGATGATAAATAATATCAAAACAACTGTCTGGTAAAACTATTTTATCAATCTCTTTTTGCCATTGATGGAATTCTTCACTTGTTATTTGAATGTTTGCCGGAACAGGGTTATCATTTTCATTTTTGTGGCTAGAGAGTAACGCTCGGAAATTCTTCTTTTCTTGAATTTTATCCAGCCAGATACGAATTAGCATTCTGTCATAAAGCGCCTCCAGACTGTTATCTGCTTCAGGTAGCTCATTGGATGCTGTTATAAGTAATCGCATTGGAATTTTATCTTCTGTATCCCCATTTCTGAATTTTCTTTCATTAATTGCAGTCAGTAGGGTATTAAGAATTGCCGGGCCGGCTTTCCATATTTCGTCAAGGAAGACAATTTCAGTTTCAGGTAAGTATCCGTTGGTTAGACGTTGATAACGTCCTTCTTCCTTCAGTGCCTGAATAGAGAGAGGGCCGAAAATTTCTTCAGGGGTTGAAAAGCGAGTCATTAGATATTCAAATGCTCTGGCATCACGAAATGCAAATTTCAATCGGCGGGCTATCAAACTTTTTGCAATGCCTGGAGGACCAAGTAGAAAAACACTTTCCCCACACAATGCCGCTAGCAAACATAAACGAATAGTCTGTTGTCTTTCATACAGACCACTTTCCAGATAATGACTTAAGCAAACTATTTTTTCTGCTAACAACATGATTCTTACCAATATTATCTGTTGGATTAGATAAAACCTAATTAACCTTCTCCATAGATTTTAATCATTATTTGTTGATATAGACAATATTTACCTTAAAAATCGATTCAGCGTCAAATATTCAATAAGTTAACGTTTTTTTTCGTTTCTGTTATTATCGAAACGTTTCGATAGTGATCACATTTTTGTATCACTAATGTTGCATTTTAAATATTACTTTCTATATTACTAAATAGCGAAACGTTTCGCTAATGGAATAAAAAAATGAAAAAAGGTGTATTACTTAATTCTGAAATTTCAGCCGTAATTTCTCAGCTAGGGCATACTGACCAGATTACAATTGGTGATGCTGGATTACCAATTCCTTCTTTAGCCCAGCGGATTGATTTAGCGCTAACCCAGGGAATTCCCAGTTTTATATCCGTTCTTAATGTTGTTACACAAGAAATGCAGATTGAAGCTGCATTCTTAGCTGAGGAGATCATTGGCCATAATCCTTTAATACATCAATTAATATTAACTCAAATTAAAGAGCTTGAGAAACAGCAAGGGAATTCAATTACTGTAGATTATATTAGTCATAATGTGTTGAAAGAAAAAACAAAACATAGCCGAGCAGTGATTCGCACAGGAGAGCATTCTCCTTATGCCAATATTATCCTTGGTGCTGGTGTGACTTTCTGAGGTGATTATGCAGCCTGTACTGGAACTAAAAGGAATTAGTAAATCTTTTCCTGGTGTCAAAGCATTATCTGGTGCGGCATTACGTGTTTATCCAGGTAAAGTGATGGCACTGGTGGGAGAGAATGGTGCAGGTAAGTCCACGATGATGAAAGTGTTGACTGGGATATATACCAGAGATACAGGCACAGTTCATTATTTAGGAAAAGAAGTGATTTTTTCTGGCCCTAGATCCTCTCAGGAAGCGGGGATCGGGATTATCCATCAGGAATTAAATCTTATTCCCCAACTGACTATTGCTGAAAATATTTTCCTGGGACGCGAATTTGTTAATAAATTCGGTGCAATTGACTGGAGAAAAATGTATCAGGAAGCCGATCGCCTGTTAAAAAAATTGAATCTGAGTTACAGCAGTCACCGTTTAGTCGCTGAACTTTCTATCGGTGATCAACAAATGGTTGAAATTGCTAAGGTGCTGAGTTTTAAATCCAAAGTTATCATTATGGATGAGCCGACGGATGCGCTGACCGATACAGAAACTGAATCATTATTTCGCGTAATATATGAACTAAAATCTCAGAGATGTGGCATTGTTTATATCTCCCATCGTTTGAGAGAAATTTTTGAAATTTGCGATGATGTAACGGTATTTCGTGATGGACAATTTATTGGTGAAAAGTCAGTAAAAGAGCTAAAAGAAGAGACTCTGATTGAAATGATGGTTGGGCGAAAACTGGAAGATCAGTATCCTCGCCTGAATTTACCTCGGGGTAAAAAACGACTTGAAGTTAAGCAGATTTCTGGCCCCGGTGTGACAAATGCCAGTTTTTCCCTTTATAGCGGGGAAATTTTGGGTATATCAGGGCTAATGGGGGCTGGCCGCACTGAATTGATGAAAATTATTTATGGTGCGTTGCCAAAAACTCAGGGGCAAATCACACTGGATGGAACCCCCATTGTAATTCGTAACCCTCAGGATGGGTTAGCTTGTGGGATTGTTTATATTTCAGAAGATCGTAAACGTGATGGCTTAGTTTTGGGAATGTCAATCAAAGATAATATGTCTCTTACTGCCTTGCGTTATTTCAGTAACCGGTTAGGTGGTCTTAATCATAAAGAAGAACAGAATGCAGTTAGTGACTTTATTAAATTGTTTAGTATCAAGACACCTTCAATGGGACAAGTTATTGGTTTACTTTCTGGTGGTAATCAGCAAAAAGTAGCTATTGCCCGTGGATTAATGACCAGACCAAAAGTTCTTATTCTGGATGAACCTACGCGTGGTGTAGATGTTGGTGCAAAAAAAGAAATTTATCAGTTAATTAATCAATTCAAGAAAGAGGGGTTAAGCATTATTCTCGTTTCTTCTGAAATGCCAGAAGTGATAGGAATGAGTGATCGTATTTTGGTTATGTGTGAAGGCCAGATCAGTGGAGAATTTTTTGCTGAACAGGCAACTCAAGAAATTTTGATGGCAGCTGCTGTAGGCAAACAATATGGAGCGATTCAGGAGTAATTCAGTATGAATTCTAATATATCACCGACATTTAAACGTTGGTTTACTAAAGAGTGGTTACTGAAACAAAAGTCACTGATTGCGTTGCTAGTGCTGATAGCAGTAGTTTCTTCTCTTAGCCAAAACTTTTTCACTTTAAATAACTTGTTTAATATTCTGCAACAAACATCAGTCAATGCCATTATGGCCGTTGGGATGACATTGGTTATCCTGACATCAGGTATTGACCTGTCTGTTGGTTCATTGCTTGCGTTAACAGGTGCAATAGCAGCTTCATTGGTTGGTACGGAAGTTAATGCTCTGGTGGCTATCGTGAGTGCTTTGGCTTTAGGTGCTGCAATTGGTGCTTGTACAGGAATAATAATTGCTAAAGGTAAAGTACAGGCTTTTATTGCCACTCTAGTCATGATGTTATTACTTCGTGGAATAACCCGTGTCTATACTGATGGTAGTCCAATAAATACAGGATTCAGTGATAATGCCGATCTGTTTGGCTGGTTTGGTATTGGTCGCCCACTGGGAATTCCTACTCCAGTATGGCTGATGTTGATAGTTTTTGTTATCGCATGGTATATCCTGCATCACACCCGTTTAGGTCGTTATATTTATGCCTTGGGGGGGAATGAATCGGCTACCCGTTTATCTGGTATCAATATCGATAAAATTAAAATTATCGTTTACTCCTTATGCGGTTTCCTGACGGCATTGGCAAGTATTATTGAAGTCGCTCGTCTTTCTTCTGCTCAACCTATGGCGGGGGGAGGTTATGAATTAGATGCTATTGCTGCCGTAGTTCTGGGAGGAACTCGCCTGGCTGGTGGTAAGGGGTTAATTATTGGTACTTTGATTGGTGCACTAATCCTCGGTTTTTTAAATAATGGCTTAAACTTATTAGGTATTTCTTCTAACTATCAGATGATTGTTAAAGCAATTGTAATATTGTTGGCAGTTCTGGTTGATAACAAAAGTGGTAAATAACCTCACCCTACAGGAAATAACACAATGAAAGTGAAGAAATTAGTAACAATTTTATCTGCTGTTGCGCTAAGTATGACTGTAAGTGTAAATGCATTGGCGAAAGATACTATCGCGTTAGTCATTTCTACCCTGAATAATCCATTCTTTGTCACAATGAAAGATAGTGCTCAAAAAGAGGCGGATAAGTTGGGCTATAACCTAATTGTGTTGGATTCTCAGGATAATCCAGCGAAAGAATTAGCTAATGTTCAGGATTTGACGGTACGTGGTACTAAACTCATGCTAATTAACCCGACTGACTCCGATGCTGTTGGTAATGCTATTATTATGGCTAACAATGCCAAAATTCCGGTTATTACTCTAGATCGGATAGCGAATAAAGGTACTGTTGTCAGTCATATTGCTTCTGATAACCGCTTGGGGGGTAAAATAGCGGGTGATTTTATCGCCGAAAAATTAGGGAATGAAGCCAAAATTATTCAGCTAGAAGGTATTGCCGGCACTTCTGCTGCCCGTGAACGTGGTGAAGGATTTAATAAGGTAGCACAGGAACATAAATTTAATGTGCTAGCTAGTCAGCCTGCTGATTTCGATCGAACCAAGGGACTGAACGTTATGCAGAACTTACTGACGGCTCATCCGGCTGTACAAGCTGTATTTGCTCAGAATGATGAGATGGCGTTAGGTGCTTTGCGCGCTTTACAGACAGCAGGTAAAAGCGATGTATTAGTTGTTGGTTTTGATGGTACTGGAGATGGTATCAAAGCTGTTCAACGTGGAAAACTAGGAGCGACAATCGCTCAGCGTCCTGATCAAATTGGTATCGTTGGTGTTCAGACTGCAAATAAAGTGCTGAGGGGCGAAAAAGTTGAGGCCGTCATCCCTGTAGAATTGGAGTTAGTTATTAAAAAATAAATCGGTATTTATGCCGTTACTTATTGGTGATGGTGACGGCATAATTGAAAAGGAATAAATGTAATGAGTACAGCAAAACTTGCGGTGCTTGGCAGCATTAATGCTGACCATATTTTGAATCTTAAGTCATTCCCTCGACCGGGGGAAACGGTGATTGGAGAACAATATCAGGTTGCTTTTGGTGGTAAAGGTGCTAATCAGGCGGTAGCAGCAGGCCGTAGCGGTGCTGACATTACATTTATTGCTTGTGTTGGTGAGGACGATATTGGTTTTCGTATCTGTCAGCAGTTAGCAAAGGATAATATTAACACTTCTGGCATTGAAGTGATTAAAGGAGAAACAACGGGTGTAGCGTTGATTTTCGTTAATCATCAAGGTGAAAACGTTATTGGTATCAATGCAGGCGCTAATGCAGCGTTGACACCGGAATATTTCTATCGCTACCAAAATATTATTGAGGAAGCAGATGCATTATTGATACAACTTGAGTCTCCATTGGAAACAGTGCAACTTGCTGCAACAATAGCTAAACAAAATAATACAAAAGTAATACTCAATCCGGCGCCGGCCCGAAAATTGTCTGATCAATTGCTCTCATTGGTGGATATCATTACACCGAATGAAACTGAAGCGGAATATCTCACCGGCATTAAAGTAGAAAATGATTCAGATGCGGAAAATGCGGCTCAAATACTGCATGGGAAAGGTATTGAAACTGTAATTATCACATTGGGTAGCCGTGGGGTATGGTTGAGTGAAAGTGGTCAGAAAGGAAAAATTGTTCCGGGATTTAAAGTTAACGTTGTAGATACTGTTGCGGCAGGAGATACTTTCAATGGTGCGCTGGTGACAGCATTATTGGAAAGAAAATCCATGTTATCTGCCATACGATTTGCTCATTCTGCTGCTGCGATAGCGGTAACCCGTCAGGGAGCTCAGCCTTCTGTTCCGTGGCGAAATGAAATTGATGCATTTTTAATTGAACAGGATTAACTGTGGCTACAATGAAAGATGTTGCTCGTTTTGCAGGTGTTTCTACATCAACTGTATCTCATGTTATTAATAATAATCGTTATGTCAGTGATGGTGTGAAAAAGAAAGTTAATGATGCGATTGAGCAATTGAATTATGCGCCATCAGCGCTTGCACGAAGTCTTAAAATCAAGCAAACCAAAACCATTGGTATGTTGGTAACGACCAGTAATAATCCTTTTTATGCTGAAATTGTAAGAGGGGTTGAACGAAGCTGTTATGAGCGTGGTTACAGCCTTATCTTATGTAATACAGAAGGTGATACCAAACGAATGGATTACAGCATGGAAACGTTGCTGCAAAAGCGAGTAGATGGGGTGCTGATTATGTGTACTGAAAATCAACACAATTCCTGTGATGTTTTGCGCCGTTATCCTCCTTTACCTGTGGTTATGATGGATTGGTCTCCATTTGATATTGTCGGTGATGTTATTCAGGACAACTCCTTGTTGGGAGGTGAGATGGCCACTAATCACCTTATTAGCTGTGGTTTTAAAAAAATAGCCTGTATTGCAGGTCCACAAGATAAAACACCTGCTAATCATCGATTGAAGGGGTATAGAAAGGCAATGGCAAATGCTGGCCTTACTATTCCTGACGGATATGAAATTTACAGTGATTTTGAATTTGCTGGTGGTTTTAAATCAATGCAGAAATTACTACAACATCCAGAACCGCCAGAAGCTGTTTTTGCAGGAAATGATGCAATGGCCGTTGGCGCTTATCAGGCTCTGTACCAAGCCGGACTTTCTGTACCGGATGATATTTCCATCATAGGTTATGATGATATCGACCTTGCCCCTTATATGATCCCACCATTGACAACCATTCATCAGCCAAAAGACGAGTTAGGAAAGTTAGCTGTTGATACTTTGCTTTATCGGATGGATAACCCAGAAAGTGATCCTAAATTATTAGTATTGACTCCGACACTGATTGAGCGTAGTTCAGTTTCTCGTTCTTAAGTGTTCTTTTTCTTGATCATGTTATCTCCATCTTCCTTATGTAATAGTAGGAAGGTGGAAGAAGAGAGTAAAGTGATTATTCCTACGGTAATAAAAGTACTGTGGAAGTTATCAACTGTTGTTCCATTAGGCATAGATTCATAGAAACGAAGAATAGCTGCACTTACCGCAACACCGAAGCTAATAGATAACTGCTGAGTTACAGCTAATAAACTATTTCCTGAACTGGCATTATTATCGGTCAGATCAGCGAGAGTAATGGTATTCATCGAAGTAAATTGAATAGATACAGCCATACCTAGTAAGAATAGTGGAATAGACAAAAGAACAGCAGACATTTCTGGTGATTGCAGTGAAAATTGAGAAATCATTAATCCAATAATAATGGTTATGCTAACCAGCGTTTTACGATATCCAAAGCCAGTTAATACATTAGTAACGAAAGATTTGGCTATAACAGAACCAATAGCTGTTGGTGCCATCATCATTCCGGCAATGACCGCTGAATAACCAAATCCAACTTGTAGCATCAAAGGCATCAGGAAGGGAATGCAACCCGTTCCCAAGCGTGTAACAATATTACCTATAATACCGATAGAGAATGTGCGAATACGGAATAATTCCAGGCTGATAAGGGGTTGGGGTTGTTTTCTAGCATGCATCAGATAACCAAATAATATCATAAAACCACCAACCATAATTGTCAGAGGTATATAGCCGGGTAACGAACTCTCTCCTAGTAAATCCAAACTGACAGAAACCATGATTAAACTCAGCCCAAAAAGTATGAAACCGAAAAAGTCAAATGAACGTTTTGGCATTGTAAAATTAGGCATATGCTTTTTAGCGTAAATAATCCCCAATAAACCGATTGGAATATTGATAATAAATATCCAGTGCCAGGTAGCATAAGTGACTAATAGCCCGCCGAGCATGGGACCAAGAATTGGTCCTACTAACCCTGGTATGGTGACAAAATTCATAACAGGTAGAAGTTCGCTGCGTGGGTATGCACGTAATAAAGCAAGACGGGCAACTGGCATCATCATTGCGCCACCAATTCCTTGAATTACACGTGAAACCACTAGAAAAGCTAAATTACCTGACAAAGCACAGGCAAGGGAGCCTAAAGAAAATAAGGATACAGCAAACATAAATATCCGGCGGGTACCGAAACGATCAGCTAACCAGCCACTGACTGGAATTAGCAAAGCGACAGTCAGAGTATAGCTGACAACAGCAGATTGCATCGCCAGAGGTGAATGTTTGAGGCTTTCAGCAATAGCGGGCAATGCTGTGTTGAGAATTGTTGCATCTAAAGCTTGCATAAAGAAAGCTATTGCAGCAATCCAGGGTAGCCCCGCCATATTACGAGCGGTTTTTACCATTAATAGTCCTGCTTATTTTATCTAGACAATGTTTGGTTGGATATTAATCTAATGCACTACTATATAAGATCATTCGCGTTCTGTTAATAACTTTCGGCAAGCGAGAAGTGCACTGTAACTGTCACCTTGGGTAATAGAATTAACAATTGTTTTATGAGCTTCCAGTGGTACAACTTTATCGAAAATAATAGCTTCAAAGCAGTTCTGGTAAACTAGGTTAAACAGGTTGGCAAAAGAGCATAAGAATGGATTTCCACAAGATTTATAAATGGTGTAGTGAAACTGGTAATCGATCCTATCCATTTTTCCCGGTTTTTAGTAGATACATTTCATCTATTATCTGTAAGAGCTGCTTCTTTTGCTTTTGTGTGGCATTTTGTGCAGCAAGAAAGCAAACTTGTGGTTCTATTACTAATCTTACTATATGGAAATGTTCGACCACTTGACTAAGATTGTCACGATTCATCCACCACTTTAATAAATCCTGATCAAGGAAATTCCAATGAATCGTTGGCATGATTCGAGTACCAATACGTGGAATAGTACTTTAGTTTGGGAATAATTATTGTCGATGCCATCAATTTTGTATGAAAAAAACACGAAATCGCGGATTTTGTTGAAAAAAACTGCGAACGGCAGTTTTTTTTTAATAAATGCTTGCCAGCGTCAAAGAATTCCCTATAATGCGCCACCACTGACCGACACAACGCTGATAAACATTGTGAGGTCGGGCAGAGAAAGCGATAATCAGTGCTTGACTCTGCGGGCGAACAGCGTAGTATACGCAGCCCGGCTGAACGAGAATGTTATTTTTTATGTCAGCCTGCTCTTTAACAATTAATCAGACAATCTGTGTGGGCACTCACAAGACCGTATCGCAAAAAAATACGTTTTAAAGTCTTGAAGAGTGAACAACAGTTAATTCATTACGAAATAATTAGTCAGAATTCTTTGAGCATCAAACTTTAAATTGAAGAGTTTGATCATGGCTCAGATTGAACGCTG
>NZ_CAWPHH010000023.1:0-72774 GCF_963887965.1 Photorhabdus sp. RW14-46
ACTTCCGTACAACTGACGTGACCGGTACCATTGAACTGCCAGAAGGCGTGGAAATGGTGATGCCAGGTGATAACATTCAGATGAAAGTTACCCTGATTGCCCCAATCGCAATGGACCAGGGTCTGCGTTTTGCTATCCGTGAAGGTGGCCGTACAGTAGGTGCTGGTGTTGTTGCTAAAGTTATCGCATAATTTTTTGATGTGATTACACTAAAAGGGCATCAACCGATGCCCTTTTTGTACGTTGTCTTAATAAGAACCTATCTCATCAATAGTTGTTTTTAATTATTGGTGAGATAAGCTCTGATGCAACGAATTGGCTATATCGCTCTCAGATATACAATGTCATACTGAATTATGGCGCCAAGTCAGATACAATCACTCAAATTTTTTGGTTCGGTCTGATTTGTTTTGCTCTTGCGAGGCAAGCTGGCTATCTATTTAAATCATAGTTACAGGTTGGTTTATGAGTACGAATAGCGATGCTCAAGAAAGCAGGCGTAGTCTTGAAGTAATGAAATGGCTATTAGTGGCAGCCTTATTAACGGTTGCTATCGTTGGAAACTACCTTTATCGAGAGCATAGCCTTCCTCTACGCGCGATGGCGGTTGTTGTTATTGTTGCTCTTGCGGGAGCGGCTGCGCTCTGGACTGCAAAAGGTAAAACCACACTGGCTTTCGCTCGTGAAGCCCGCATTGAAATGCGCAAAGTCATTTGGCCAACTCGCCAGGAAGCGCTGCACACGACTTTGATTGTTGCGGCCGTGACTGCATTGATGTCTTTGATCCTCTGGGGTCTTGACGGTATCCTGGTGCGTTTAGTTTCATTTATTACAGGCCTGAGGTTCTAAGATGTCAGATTCCCCAAAAAAACGTTGGTATGTTATACAGGCATTTTCCGGGTTTGAAGGTCGTGTTGCACAATCTTTACGTGAACATATCAAATTACATGATATGGAAGATTCTTTTGGCGAAGTGATGGTGCCAACAGAGGAAGTTGTTGAGATTCGTAGCGGCCAGCGTCGCAAAAGTGAACGTAAATTCTTCCCTGGGTATGTGCTGGTACAAATGATCATGAACGATGCAACATGGCATCTCGTTCGCAGCGTACCACGCGTCATGGGTTTTATCGGTGGTACATCTGACCGTCCGGCACCAATCAGTGATAAAGAAGTTGATGCGATTATGAATCGCCTTCAGCAGGTTGGTGATAAACCGCGGCCAAAAACATTGTTCGAACCAGGCGAAATGGTTCGTGTCAGCGATGGTCCATTCGCAGACTTCAATGGTGTTGTGGAAGAAGTCGATTACGAGAAGAGCCGCCTGAAAGTTTCAGTTTCTATCTTTGGTCGTGCGACACCGGTTGAGCTGGATTTCAGCCAGGTAGAGAAAGCGTAATTTTTGAGCGTATCTTTTGCTGGCTTGCAATAGGTGAGAAATTAACATACAATTTCGCGCCTTTTGTTTTTTAGTAGTCTGGCCTGGATAAGGCGGGACTAAAATTACAGGGGAGCCTTTTAAATCAAAGGCGATATCACCCACATAGAGGAAAATTATCAATGGCTAAGAAAGTACAAGCCTATGTCAAGTTGCAGGTTGCAGCTGGTATGGCTAATCCAAGCCCTCCAGTAGGTCCTGCTCTGGGTCAGCAGGGTGTTAACATCATGGAATTCTGTAAGGCGTTCAATGCTAAAACTGATAGCATTGAAAAAGGTCTGCCAATTCCTGTTGTGATCACTGTTTATTCTGATCGTTCCTTCACTTTCGTTACTAAAACCCCACCAGCGGCTGTTCTGCTGAAGAAAGCGGCGGGCATTAAATCGGGTTCCGGCAAACCGAACAAAGACAAAGTTGGTAAAGTGACCAGCGCACAGATTCGTGAAATTGCTGAAACTAAAGCTGCGGATATGACCGGTGCTAGCGTTGACGCAATGATGCGTTCAATTGAAGGTACTGCTCGTTCCATGGGCCTGGTAGTGGAGGGTTAATCGATGGCTAAACTGACCAAGCGCATGCGCACAATCCGCGAAAAAGTGGATGCAACTAAGCAGTATGACATTAACGAAGCCGTTGTTCTGTTGAAAGAGCTGGCTACCGCTAAATTCGTAGAAAGCGTTGACGTTGCTGTTAACCTCGGCATCGACGCTCGTAAATCTGACCAGAATGTGCGCGGTGCAACGGTACTGCCTCATGGTACTGGCCGTTCCGTTCGCGTAGCTGTATTTACCCAAGGCGCAAATGCAGAAGCTGCTAAAGCAGCGGGCGCTGAACTGGTAGGTATGGAAGATCTGGCTGAACTGGTTAAAAAAGGCGAAATGGATTTTGACGTTGTTATTGCTTCTCCAGATGCAATGCGCGTTGTTGGCCAATTAGGTCAAATCCTGGGTCCTCGTGGTTTGATGCCAAACCCTAAAGTGGGTACTGTAACTCCTAACGTTGCTGAAGCTGTTCAGAATGCTAAAGCGGGTCAGGTTCGTTACCGTAACGATAAAAACGGCATTATTCACACCACCATTGGTAAAGTTGACTTCGACGCTGACAAATTGAAAGAAAACCTGGAAGCTCTGCTGGTTGCGCTGAAAAAAGGCAAGCCATCTTCTGCTAAGGGTATTTATATTAAGAAAGTTAGCCTGTCTACTACCATGGGCGCAGGTGTTGCGATTGACCAGTCTGGTCTGAATGCTTCAGCTTAATTTTAGCTGAATGTGATTGTGATTATCGCTTTACCTTGGCGTCAGATTTGTCTAAAATTTGGCGCCTTATGTTTGGCTAGTAAGTTTTTTTATTAGCTAAATAAAAAATTTTCGGTTGGAGCTTGGCCTAATCCAAGCCCCGTCCAAGACCGCAGGTGTAAGTAATTACTTAATATTCCTGCGTAGACGGTGACAGAGCCAAATGAAATTCATTTCTGGATTCTGCTCACCGTGTTTTAGAGCTCAGGCCCCTTTATGGTGTTATGAGCGATGTGAGTTCCGGGTTCTTCCCGGTTAATCCAGGAGCAAGAAGCTAATGGCACTAAATCTTCAAGACAAACAAGCGATTGTTGCTGAAGTCAGCGAAGTTGCCAAAGGCGCGCTGTCTGCGGTTGTTGCGGATTCCCGTGGCGTTACTGTAGATAAAATGACTGAACTGCGTAAAGCAGGTCGCGAAGCTGGCGTTTACATTCGTGTTGTTCGTAACACGCTGATCCGTCGTGCTGTTGAAGGTACTGCCTATGAGTGCCTGAAAGAAGCGTTTGTTGGTCCAACCTTGATTGCTTTTTCTAATGAACACCCGGGCGCAGCTGCTCGTCTGTTCAAAGAGTTCGCGAAAGCGAATCCAGCATTCGAGATTAAAGCAGCAGCCTTTGAAGGTGAGTTTATTCCTGCGGCCAATATTGACCGTTTGGCAACACTCCCGACTTACGAAGAAGCAATCGCACGCCTGATGTCAACCATGAAAGAAGCCGTTGCAGGCAAACTGGTTCGTACTCTGGCTGCGTTACGCGAGTTACGCGAGCAGAAAGAAGTAGCTTAATTGCCGATTTCCTTCGTTGCTTTTTAACGTATAAATTATTTCTGAATTTTAGGAACACTTGTTATGTCTATCAATAAAGAACAAATTCTGGACGCAGTTGCAACAATGTCCGTCATGGATGTTGTTGAACTGATCACTGCAATGGAAGACAAATTCGGCGTTTCTGCGGCGGCGGCGGTAGCTGTTGCTGCTGGCGGTGCTGCTGAAGCTGTTGAAGAACAAACTGAATTTGACGTTGTTCTGTCTGCTATTGGCGGTAACAAAGTTGCTGTTATCAAAGCAGTACGTGGTGCAACTGGTCTGGGTCTGAAAGAAGCAAAAGATCTGGTTGAGAGCGCTCCAAACGCTACACTGAAAGAAGGCATCAGCAAAGATGACGCTGAAGCACTGAAAAAATCTCTGGAAGAAGCAGGCGCTTCTGTTGAGATTAAGTAAGTTTAGCTTTAAGTTAGCAGCCTGACTTGAAAGGCTGACGGCTGGTGATTAAAAAATCACCAGCCTTTTTGCGCTGTAGGGCATTAGCAGCATTTCCACTGTTTGGCTGTTAATTAACCCCCAAATACTTTTTCCTATTGACGACTTAATATACTGCGTTCTCAGCTACGATCCACTCGGGTAGCTCGGTAGTAATGTAACGCAATGAAATGATTTAAGAGTAATAGCAATGAGTATTACGGAAAATAATTCAATTTTCTGTTCGAAAAAACAGTGTCGTAAAGAGCTGTCCTTTAGGGCGGGCAGAGTGGGTCACTGATCAGCGAGCTGAGGAACCCTATGGTTTACTCCTATACCGAGAAAAAACGTATTCGTAAGGATTTTGGTAAGCGTCCGCAAGTGTTGGACGTACCTTATCTCCTTTCTATCCAACTTGACTCGTTCCAGAAGTTTATCGAGCAAGATCCAGAAGGCCAGAATGGTTTAGAAGCGGCATTCCGTTCTGTATTCCCAATCCAGAGCTACAGTGGCAGTTCGGAGCTGCAATACGTTAGCTACCGTCTTGGTGAGCCAGTGTTTGATGTTAAAGAGTGCCAGATTCGTGGTGTAACTTATTCTGCACCTCTGCGCGTTAAGCTGCGTCTGGTTATCTATGAACGTGAAGCACCGGAAGGCACGGTCAAAGATATCAAAGAGCAAGAAGTCTACATGGGTGAAATTCCGCTCATGACTGACAACGGTACTTTTGTTATCAATGGTACTGAGCGGGTTATTGTCTCCCAGTTGCATCGTAGTCCTGGTGTATTCTTTGACAGCGATAAGGGTAAAACTCACTCATCCGGTAAGGTATTGTATAACGCACGTATTATTCCTTACCGTGGTTCTTGGTTAGATTTCGAATTCGATCCAAAAGATAATCTGTTTGTGCGCATTGACCGCCGTCGTAAATTGCCGGCAACGATTATTCTGCGTGCAATGAATTACAGCACTGAAGAGATTTTGAACCTGTTCTTCAGTAAAACGATTTTCGAAATTCGTGACAACAGACTGCAAATGACGCTGGTACCAGAACGTTTGCGTGGTGAAACCGCTTCTTTTGATATTGAAGCAAACGGCAAGGTTTATGTTGAAAAAGGCCGTCGTATTACCGCACGTCATATCCGCCAGTTAGAAAAAGATGAAGTGAACCGTATTGAGGTTCCTGTTGAATACATTGCGGGTAAAGTTGTTGCAAGAGACTACATTGATGTCAACACAGGTGAAATTATCTGTGCTGCTAACATGGAGCTCTCTTTAGATCTGTTGGCACGTTTGAGCCAATCTGGTCATAAATCTATCGAAACATTGTTCACCAACGATTTAGATCACGGCGCATATATTTCCGAGACACTTCGTGTTGATCCAACCAATGACCGTTTGAGTGCTTTGGTTGAGATTTATCGCATGATGCGTCCTGGTGAGCCACCAACCCGTGAAGCGGCAGAAAATCTGTTTGAAAATCTGTTCTTCTCAGAAGATCGTTATGATCTTTCTGCGGTTGGTCGTATGAAATTCAACCGCTCATTGAGCCGTGAAGAAGTCGAAGGATCTGGTATTCTGAGTAAAGATGACATCATTGATGTCATGAAAAAACTCATTGATATCCGTAATGGTAAAGGTGAAGTCGACGATATCGACCACTTAGGTAACCGTCGTATCCGTTCTGTTGGTGAGATGGCAGAAAACCAGTTCCGTGTTGGTCTGGTACGCGTTGAGCGTGCAGTGAAAGAGCGTCTGTCTCTGGGTGATCTGGATACACTGATGCCTCAGGATATGATCAACGCTAAGCCGATTTCAGCCGCAGTGAAAGAATTCTTTGGTTCCAGCCAGCTGTCTCAGTTTATGGACCAAAACAACCCACTTTCTGAAATCACTCACAAACGCCGTATCTCTGCGTTGGGTCCAGGTGGTTTGACCCGTGAGCGTGCGGGCTTCGAAGTGCGTGACGTACATCCAACGCACTATGGTCGCGTATGTCCAATCGAAACCCCGGAAGGTCCGAACATCGGTCTGATTAACTCATTGTCTGTTTATGCGCAGACTAACGAGTATGGTTTCCTTGAAACCCCATATCGTCTGGTTCGTGATGGTGTTGTTACTGATGAAATTCACTATCTGTCTGCGATTGAAGAAGGTAACTTCGTTATCGCACAGGCAAACACCGTATTAGATGACGAAGGCCACTTCGTTGAAGATCTGATAACTTGCCGTAATTATGGTGAATCCAGCTTATTTAACCGTGAGCAGGTTGAATATATGGACGTTTCCACCCAGCAGGTGGTTTCCGTTGGTGCTTCCTTGATCCCATTCTTGGAACACGATGACGCAAACCGCGCATTGATGGGTGCAAACATGCAACGTCAGGCTGTTCCTACTCTGCGTGCTGATAAGCCGTTGGTCGGAACAGGTATGGAACGTGCAGTAGCCGTTGACTCAGGTGTAACTTCTGTTGCTAAACGCGGTGGTGTGGTTCAATACGTTGATGCATCTCGTATCGTTATCAAAGTAAATGAAGACGAAATGTATCCGGGTGAAGCAGGTATTGATATTTATAACCTGACTAAATATACCCGTTCTAACCAGAACACCTGTATTAACCAGATGCCATGTGTCTCTCTGGGCGAACCGGTGGAACGTGGTGACGTACTGGCTGATGGTCCATCTACTGACTTGGGTGAACTGGCTCTGGGCCAGAACATGCGCGTAGCGTTCATGCCGTGGAATGGTTATAACTTCGAGGACTCCATCTTAGTTTCTGAGCGTGTCGTCCAGGAAGATCGCTTTACGACCATTCATATCCAGGAACTGGCTTGCGTATCTCGTGATACCAAATTAGGGCCTGAAGAGATCACGGCTGACATCCCTAACGTAGGTGAGGCTGCACTCTCCAAGCTGGATGAATCCGGTATTGTTTACATCGGTGCGGAAGTAACCGGCGGTGACATTCTGGTTGGTAAAGTGACACCTAAAGGTGAAACTCAGCTGACGCCAGAAGAAAAACTGCTGCGTGCTATCTTCGGTGAGAAAGCGTCTGATGTTAAAGACTCTTCTCTGCGCGTACCAAATGGCGTATCCGGTACGGTTATCGACGTACAGGTATTTACCCGTGATGGTGTAGAAAAAGATAAACGTGCCTTGGAAATTGAAGAGATGCAGCTGCGTCAGGCTAAGAAGGACCTGACAGAAGAGTTGCAAATCTTTGAAGCTGGCCTGTTTGCACGTATCCGTTCTGTTTTGATTGCAGGCGGCATCGAAGCTGAGAAACTGGATAAACTGCCTCGTGGGCGTTGGTTGGAATTGGGTCTGGCTGATGAAGAGAAACAGAATCAGTTGGAACAGTTGGCTGAACAGTATGACGAACTCAAAGCTGAGTTCGAGAAAAAACTGGATGCTAAACGCCGTAAGATCACACAGGGTGATGATCTGGCACCGGGTGTGCTGAAAATCGTCAAAGTTTATCTGGCGGTTAAACGTCAGATTCAGCCTGGTGATAAGATGGCAGGTCGCCACGGTAACAAGGGTGTTATCTCCAAGATCAACCCGATCGAAGATATGCCTTACGATGAAAACGGCACTCCGGTAGATATCGTACTGAACCCACTGGGCGTACCATCACGTATGAACATTGGTCAGATCTTGGAAACGCATCTGGGCATGGCTGCGAAAGGTATTGGCGACAAGATCAATGCGATGCTGAAACAGCAGCAGGAAGTTGCCAAACTGCGTGAATTTATCCAGAAAGCTTATAACCTGGGTGATGAAACCCGTCAGAAAGTTGATCTGAGCACTTTCTCTGATGAAGAAGTTATGCGTTTGGCAGAAAACCTGAAAAAAGGCATGCCAATTGCGACACCAGTGTTTGATGGTGCGAAAGAGAAAGAAATAAAAGAGCTGCTGAAATTGGGTGACTTGCCAACTTCTGGTCAAATTACCCTGTTTGATGGTCGTACCGGTGAGCAATTTGAGCGTCAGGTTACCGTTGGCTACATGTATATGCTGAAGCTGAACCACTTGGTGGATGACAAAATGCACGCTCGTTCAACGGGTTCGTACAGTCTGGTTACTCAGCAACCGTTGGGTGGTAAGGCGCAGTTCGGTGGTCAACGCTTCGGTGAGATGGAAGTGTGGGCATTGGAAGCATATGGTGCCGCGTACACCTTGCAGGAAATGCTCACCGTCAAGTCCGACGATGTTAACGGCCGTACCAAGATGTATAAAAACATCGTGGATGGCAACCACCAGATGGAGCCAGGTATGCCGGAATCCTTCAACGTATTGTTGAAAGAGATCCGCTCTCTGGGTATCAACATCGAGCTGGAAGGCGAATAAATCGTATTCCGGCTGGTACTGCCCTGAATGGATATGACGGGCAGTTTACCAGCCAGTGGTTGCACTGGTCATAGGGGGGAGCGGCATGGGCTGCTCTCCTGACAGGTCTAACTCCGACAGGAGCCATTTCGTGAAAGACTTATTGAAGTTTCTGAAAGCGCAAACTAAGACCGAAGAGTTTGATGCGATCAAAATTGCTCTGGCCTCGCCAGATATGATCCGTTCGTGGTCATTTGGTGAAGTGAAAAAGCCGGAAACAATTAACTACCGTACGTTCAAACCTGAGCGTGACGGTCTTTTCTGTGCCCGTATTTTCGGGCCAGTAAAGGATTATGAGTGCTTGTGTGGTAAATACAAGCGCTTGAAACACCGTGGTGTAATTTGTGAGAAGTGTGGTGTAGAAGTTACCCAAACTAAAGTTCGTCGTGAGCGTATGGGTCACATTGAGCTGGCTTCTCCAACTGCACACATCTGGTTCCTGAAATCATTGCCATCTCGCATCGGTTTGTTGCTGGATATGCCACTGCGTGATATTGAGCGTGTACTGTACTTCGAATCCTATGTGGTTGTCGAAGGCGGTATGACCAGCTTGGAACGCAGTCAGATTCTGACAGAAGAGCAATACTTGGATGCACTGGAAGAGTTTGGTGATGAATTCGATGCGAAGATGGGTGCGGAAGCTATCCAGTCTTTGCTGAAAAATCTCGATCTGGAAAATGAGTGTGAAACGCTGCGTGAAGAGTTAAACGAAACTAACTCTGAAACGAAACGTAAAAAGCTGACCAAACGTATTAAACTGTTGGAAGCCTTTATTCAGTCTGGTAACAAACCAGAATGGATGGTTCTGACGGTTCTGCCAGTTCTGCCACCGGATTTACGTCCATTGGTTCCACTGGATGGCGGCCGTTTTGCCACTTCGGATCTGAACGATCTCTATCGTCGTGTTATTAACCGTAACAACCGCTTGAAGCGCCTGTTAGATCTGGCTGCGCCGGATATCATCGTTCGTAACGAAAAACGTATGTTGCAGGAAGCGGTCGATGCTTTGCTGGATAACGGTCGTCGCGGTCGTGCAATTACCGGTTCTAACAAACGTCCACTGAAATCCCTGGCTGATATGATCAAGGGTAAACAAGGTCGTTTCCGTCAGAACTTGTTGGGTAAACGTGTTGACTATTCTGGTCGTTCTGTAATCACTGTAGGTCCTTACCTGCGTCTGCATCAGTGTGGTCTGCCTAAAAAGATGGCACTGGAGCTGTTTAAGCCATTCATCTACGGCAAGCTAGAACTGCGTGGTTTAGCGACGACGATTAAAGCCGCTAAAAAGATGGTTGAGCGTGAAGAGGCGGTGGTATGGGATATCCTGGATGAAGTCATTCGTGAACATCCGGTTCTGCTGAACCGTGCGCCGACACTTCACCGTTTGGGTATTCAGGCATTTGAACCGGTTCTGATTGAAGGTAAAGCGATTCAGTTGCACCCACTGGTGTGTGCGGCATATAACGCCGACTTCGACGGTGACCAAATGGCTGTTCACGTACCGTTGACACTGGAAGCCCAGTTAGAAGCGCGTGCATTGATGATGTCTACCAACAACATCCTGTCTCCAGCGAGTGGTGAGCCAATCATCGTTCCATCTCAGGACGTTGTTCTGGGTCTGTATTACATGACCCGCGACTGTGTTAACGCGAAAGGCGAAGGCATGGTATTGACCGGGCCTAAAGAAGCAGAACGCGTATATCGCGCAGGACTGGCTTCTCTGCATGCTCGCGTTAAAGTGCGTATCACTGAAGAAGTGAAAGATGGCGAAGGTAATATCACAACTAACACTGGTTTGGTTGATACGACTATTGGTCGTGCCATTTTGTGGATGATTGTACCAAGAGGTCTGCCTTACTCGTTGGTTAACCAACCACTGGGTAAAAAAGCTATCTCTAGGATGCTGAACACCTGTTACCGTGTGATGGGCTTGAAGCCAACGGTTATTTTCGCTGACCAGATCATGTATACCGGCTTTGCCTACGCTGCACGTTCAGGTGCATCTGTTGGTATCGATGACATGGTTATCCCAGAGAAAAAGGCCGGGATCATTGCCGAAGCAGAAGCAGAAGTTGCTGAAATTCAGGAACAGTTCCAGTCTGGTCTGGTTACAGCCGGTGAACGTTATAACAAGGTTATCGATATCTGGGCTGCGGCAAACGAGCGTGTTGCTAAGGCAATGATGGAAAACTTGTCGACTGAAACAGTCACTAATCGTGATGGTGAAGAAGAGCAACAAGTTTCCTTCAACAGCATCTTTATGATGGCTGACTCCGGTGCGCGTGGTTCTGCCGCTCAGATCCGTCAGTTGGCGGGTATGCGTGGCTTGATGGCTAAGCCAGACGGTTCCATCATCGAAACCCCAATTACGGCGAACTTCCGTGAAGGTTTGAACGTACTCCAGTACTTCATCTCAACTCACGGTGCTCGTAAAGGTTTGGCGGATACCGCACTGAAAACAGCGAACTCCGGTTACCTGACTCGTCGTCTGGTTGACGTGGCGCAAGACTTGGTTGTGACAGAAGATGACTGTGGTACGCACGACGGTATTCTGATGACGCCGGTTATTGAAGGTGGTGATGTTAAAGAGCCACTGCGTGAGCGTGTATTGGGTCGTGTGACGGCGGAAGATGTTCTGAAACCAGGTACTGCTGATATTCTGGTGCCGCGTAATACATTGCTGAACGAGAAATGGTGTGATCTGTTAGAAGAGAGCTCCGTTGACAGCATTAAAGTACGTTCTGTTGTAAGTTGCGAAACTGACTTCGGTGTTTGTGCAAACTGCTATGGTCGTGACCTTGCTCGCGGACACATCATCAATAAAGGTGAGGCGGTTGGTGTTATTGCGGCTCAGTCCATCGGTGAGCCGGGTACACAGTTGACGATGCGTACGTTCCACATCGGTGGTGCGGCATCTCGTGCAGCAGCAGAATCCAGTATTCAGGTACGTAACAAAGGTAGCTTGAAGCTGTTTAACGCTAAGTCCGTGACGAACTCCGCAGGCAAGCTGGTGATTACTTCTCGTAACACTGAATTGTGTCTGATCGACGAATTTGGCCGTACTAAAGAAAGCTATAAAGTGCCTTACGGTGCAGTACTGGGTAAAGGTGATGGAGAAACCGTTAACGGCGGTGAAACCGTTGCTAACTGGGATCCGCACACCATGCCAGTGGTCAGTGAAGTATCTGGTATCATCCGTTTCGCTGACATGATAGATGGCCAGACCATTACCCGCCAGACTGACGAATTGACAGGTCTATCTTCATTGGTTGTTCTCGATAGTGCAGAACGTACCGGTAGTGGTAAAGATCTGCGTCCGGCACTGAAAATCGTTAATGCCAAAGGTGACGATGTATTGATTCCAGGTACTGATATGCCTGCTCAATATTTCCTGCCGGGTAAAGCGATTGTTCAGTTAGATGATGGCGTAAGCATCTCTGCGGGTGATACTTTAGCGCGTATTCCTCAGGAGTCCGGCGGTACGAAAGATATTACCGGTGGTTTGCCACGTGTTGCTGACTTGTTCGAAGCACGTCGTCCGAAAGAGCCTGCTATCCTGGCTGAAGTCAGCGGTATTGTCTCCTTTGGTAAAGAGACCAAGGGCAAACGCCGTTTGGTTATCTCCCCATTAGATGGTGGCGATGCTTACGAAGAGATGATCCCTAAATGGCGTCAGCTCAACGTGTTCGAGGGTGAAGTGGTTGAACGTGGTGACGTGATCTCTGATGGTCCAGAGTCTCCACACGACATCTTGCGCCTGCGTGGTGTTCATGCGGTTACCCGTTACATCACCAACGAAGTTCAGGAAGTTTACCGCCTGCAAGGGGTTAAGATTAACGATAAACACATTGAGGTTATCGTTCGTCAGATGCTGCGTAAAGCGACCATTGAAAGTGCAGGTAGTTCCGAGTTCTTGGAAGGCGAACAGGTTGAATATGCCCGCGTTAAAGTGGCAAACCGTAAGCTGGAACAAGAAGGTAAAGTGGCTGCAACTTATGGCCGTGACCTGTTGGGTATCACCAAAGCGTCTCTGGCGACTGAATCCTTCATCTCTGCGGCATCGTTCCAGGAAACGACCCGCGTACTGACTGAGGCTGCGGTTGCGGGTAAACGTGATGAACTGCGTGGCTTGAAAGAAAACGTCATCGTTGGTCGTCTGATCCCTGCTGGTACCGGTTATGCTTACCATCAGGATCGCATACGTCGTCGCCAGTTGAATGAGCCTGCCGAGGCACCACAAGTGAGTGTCGATGAGGCTACTGCGAACTTGGCAGAACTGTTGAATGCCGGTTTTGGTGGTGATAAGAAGTAATTCTTAGAACAC
Organism: Photorhabdus sp. RW14-46; assembly: GCF_963887965.1. Lineage (NCBI taxonomy): Bacteria > Pseudomonadati > Pseudomonadota > Gammaproteobacteria > Enterobacterales > Morganellaceae > Photorhabdus > Photorhabdus sp. RW14-46. The sequence continues at coordinate 12,681 of NZ_CAWPHH010000023.1, forward strand.
GCTAGCTAATAAATGCCCTCCTTTTGAGAGGGCATTTTAACTTTTTGTTACCAGCGCAAAGCAAAATTCCTCTCCGCTTGGGGTCGAACGCAAAGAATGCTCGGAGCGGGTCGCCTTTGCTTTGGACACGTAATTCTTTCATGTTGCTGTGGCATGAACCGTTCACAGTATCTGCGTATGGCCTGGGTAACATAGGGCCTCTTTCCCGAAGTGCTATTATTGAAGCTAGCATATTGGCCCTGTTGGTGTCATTCAAAGCATCGAACCATGCATCAAAGGTGTCTGTTGTCTCGATAGTCACATGATTACTTATTGTTCAATATAGGCCAAATGCTATATAGATGGAAATCTATGGTCAAGAAATTTAGTCAGAAGTGACATTTCATTAAAATGCAATTTTCCTCTTGATGAAAATTTCCTTTTGGGTTAATTTTTTGCATTAGGAGGAAATTAGAGTGTTTATAGTTAAGTACCATGATGAGGCCGAACAAGAAATTAAGTCTTTGCCAGCAAAAGTAGGGGTAAAACTTGTAAGGTTGATTGGAAAGCTAGAAAAAGATCCTCGCTCACTACGTGAACCGGACACAAAACATTTGGGAAATGGTCTTTACGAAATTCGAACAATGGGGGGAGATATAGCACGCGGATTATGGGTATATCAGACAGGAAAGCAAATATATATTCTGCGAGTTTATATAAAGAAAACACAAAAAATCAACCCAAGTGAGATAGCTTTAGCATTTCGCAGATTGGAGGAAATGAAACATGAAGAAATATAAGACACATTCAGAGATTCTGGCAGAAATGATGAAAGACTCTGAATTTAAAGCCGCTTACGAAGCTGAAGAACGTAAAGAAAGATTGCAAGAAACACTTGCAGAGTGGCGTAAGTTTGCTGGACTGACTCGCGCGCAAGTCGCGGAAAGAATGGGGGTTACGCCGCCAACGGTGACGAAAATGGAAAATAATGTAACAAAAGCTAGTATAGAAACATTAGTGCGCTATGCGCAAGCCTGTGGTATCCAGAACCCACAAATTACGTTGTAATTCTCTGTGCTAATGGGATTAGTGCATTACTAACCCTTTTGACTTTATTAATGAAATTCTTGTAAAAGCAAGAGGTAAAATAATCGTGTGAATTAATTCCCTACCCATCTTGGAAAACTGAGTATGATCACACTTGATGAATTGCTTGAAAAACGCAGCCCTGAAAGCCGAAAGCCGCCGTAGAATTGCTAAAAAAGTTGATGAAATGAAACGGGAGATAAGGCTTTATCAGATCCGCGAGGCCCGTGATGTTTCACAAACTGAGCTGGCAGTTGTGCTTGGGATCAAACAACCAACTGTTGCTAAAATGGAACAGTCTGATAATGACCTTTAAATATTATGGCGTTGTTTCAGTAAAAGTGGCAGAGCTCGTCGTTCTGCCCTCTGAGGCTTGTGTCACCTTAGCTATGTAAGGGATATTATTCGGTATGCAGAAATAGCTCATCGTATTTAATTCAGGGGGCTGGTCAATATAATTATTTAATTTAAAGTCCCATCACATAGAATTTATGAAAGATTATTCTCTTTAAAGTACCTATTTTTATCCGTATTCTTGCATGATTGATGAAGACTTAAATTTAATTTTTCAGGATAAATAATCACAGTTTTTTCTCCTGTTGGATCTTTAAATTATGATACAGGTCATAAAATACAATATTTCATGATTCATATACTCGGAAATGAATATAAACTAAAAATGAGCAGCAATTGTTGCCAATATAAAATAATGGGGCAAAATAATGGAGAGTGGAATAAATCTAAACTATGAAGATATAACGGAAGATAATTATATCCTAATTAATAATTTTTACAAGCGTGACATAGGAAGCTTGGGTTATTTTATTTGGAAAAATCTGAAAGAAAAGAAATATAATCTTTCTAGTGAGATAAAAGCATTTTTTTATAAAATAAACGATATATGCTTGTCAATTGTTATAACAAGAAAGTGTGAATTCAGTCTTAAACACAGACGAGTATCCATTAATATGCTTAGCGATTTTGGAATAGATGAAAGTGTAAAATCACCAACTTTGATAATAGAAAGTGCCAAACAAACACATCGTAATGATGTCGATGCGACGGTTTGTTACTCAGATGAAAGAAAAATAAAATGTTATTCAAAAATTTTTGAGAAATATATATGTAGCAGAGTGAACGTTTTTGATTTTATAGAAATAGTAGTAGAAGGATGTACTAAAATCGATGTAGACCTGAGAGATTTTAATGAAATAGGTAATATTAATAAAATCAATTTTTTCGGCAGGGAAGTAAATAACAATTGGATTGCTTATGCAAAGCAGTGTCCTTGCTACAGCGATATTAAACTGTTAACGGTTGGGAAAGAATTAGCGATATTAGGTTTTGATGATACCACGGTGGAAATAATCGGTTTATCAAACACAGCTCACGGTACAATTATATCTGTGATTGATTCTTGCCTTGCTATTAGGGCAAAATGCAGAATAATCTTACCAAATCCTATTTATTCTGAGCTACAAAGCAGACTGAATAAACATAGTATTATAAATAAGTTTAGCATGATGATTGCCTGGCATACCGAAGAAGACTTCAATTTGTGTCATGAAGATATATTTATCAGTAGAATCGACAAACGATAAGAGGAGTTTAAAATGGGATGTATTTTTTGTCACCCAGAATCTTCCTTTGAAAAAGATAAAATACTTTTACAAGGAGAATATTTCTATGCGTTCGTACCTAAAGGTCAGATAATTGAGGGCTATATAATAATTGCCACCAACAAATGTGATACTGATTTAGGGGGGTGCCGGTGCTTTGCAGAAATATATGATGACGAAGCAATAAAAGAACTGAAACAGTTTAAGAATATAGTAAATGATTTTTATCGTGAATATTACAATATAAGTAATCCTCTTTGTTATGAAAATGGACGAGCCGGTGGTTGTATCATCATGGACCCGAATCAAAAGTATTGTTACCATGCACATTTATGTTGTTTCCCTACCGAGATTGATCTGCATAATAAATTAAAGGATCAATTTAAAATGCATACAATAGACTCATTGGATGAACTTGAGATGTTCGGTGAGGCTGGCCCCTATATTTACGTTGAAGATAGTGGTAATAAGTATATTTTTACGATAGGTGAATCAGATTTCATTGAGAGAGGAATGATAAGAACCGTATTGGCAAATAGTTTAAATGTGCCTGAAAGATCCGATTGGAGAGATAATGAAGGAATAAAGGAGATGGATGCGACGGCTAAAAAATTCAAATCATATATTAGTAACCATATGGAGGTTGGATAATGTTATATGCGGATGTAGCTTCTACTTCATGGCCAAAGTCACAAGAAGTGAAAGACATGATAAATATGTATTTAGACACTCTTGGGGTAACTCCAGGGCGATCTTTATCGCAACAATCTAAAAAGGTTACGGAACTCGTTGAAGAGTGCCGACACGAATTTATCGAACAAACAAAATTAAATGGACATGGGACAGTAATTTTTAACTCAGGAGCAACATATTCACTCAACGAATGTCTAAAAGGTACACTTAAGCCGGGTGATAATGTCATTACTACCCATTTAGAACATAATTCAGTCCTTAGGCCGATAAACCATTTAAAAGACATTGGGGTAAGTAGTCAATTTATCGATGTGACAGATGGTGAAATTGATATGTCGCATTTGGCGTTTTTATTAAAGAATAAGAAAACTAAGTTATTAGTGATTCATAGTTGCGCCAATACTATTGGTACATTTTGTAATATAGATGAGATAGGAAAACTGGCACATTTATACGGCGCGATGGTTTTAGTTGATGGTTCACAATCTTTTGGTTCACAAGTAATGGATTTATCGAAAGGTAATATTGATTACCTTGTTTTTAGCGGACACAAAAGTTTAGGTGGAGTATCAGGTATTGGCGGGTACTTTATTCTTGATAATGGATTTTCTCATAATGAATTAATCCAGGGTGGGACAGGTGTATTATCAAGATTAACAACGCAACCAACGGGAATACCATACAAGTATGAATCAGGAACACAAAACACTATTGGCATACTTTCATTGCTAGCGTCTATCAGGCGTTTAAAAAAAATTGGAGTGGAGAATATTCAAAATCAATTACAAACTTTGCGTACAACTCTTATAGATGAGCTATCACAATTAAAGAAGATCAAATTGATCTGTAAACATCAAGTTGGGTTACCAACAATTCTTTTTACAGTAGAAGGTTATCATCCCGGAGAAGTCTCTTATATACTAGAAAACAAATACAATATTATTACCCGTCCCGGATTGCAATGCGCACCGTTAGCGCATAAAAAATTCGGGACTTATCCTGATGGCGCTGTTCGGGTTAGCCTTGATACGACGCATACAACGGAAGATATTTTAAAAATAAAATCTGCCTTAGTTAATATCACTGAGGAAAATTATAGAGAAGATACTGATAATTAATGAGAATAATTTAGGGGGGTTAGGCGATTTAGTAATAAGCTGAGCTGCGAATAAAATATTTATAGTTAATGGTTTTAATGTTAAAAAAAACAATATACCCAATGGATTTCAAGATGGATCGCGACGGCAAGGGAGCGAATCCCCGGGAGCATAGCAAACTATGTGACCGGGGTGAGAGAGTGCAGCCAACAAAGAGGCAACTTGAAAGATAACAGGTATATTTAATTAACAACAATAGCATATGAGAATATAGATGAATATGCCTGACAAGAATGAGCGTTATCTAATTGATTTAATTAATGGTAAGTTGAATTATATCCATATTGATAGAAACGGAGATTTTAACAATACAAACATAGACTGGAAAGAGACTTTAATTTTATCTGGTTCTTTTAATCCACTGCATAAAGGCCATGAAGAATTAAAAGAAATCGCTACAGCGATGACGAAAAGAAAACCCTATTATGAACTGTCAATCAAGAATGCGGTAAAACTTACCATTTCAACCGATGAAATTTTCGAGAGGATAAGACAATTTAAGGGGAAAGGTGATATAGTTTTAAGTGACGCTAAAATTTTTACTGAAAAATCGCATATTTACCAGGGAGCAATTTTTGTCATTGGCGCTGATTTATGCCAAGAAATTAATAATCCTATTTATTATGGCGGTGAGGAAGGATTAAAAAAATCTCTTATGACAATTAAGAATAATGATTGTCGATTTCTGGTGGCTGGACGTTTTTTTAATAATAAATATCATACCGTCGATGACTTGATGAATATTAAAAAGGAATATCGATTTTTATTTGAATCTATTCCAGAAAATCTATTTCGCTTAGATATATCATCAACAGAAATAAGGTTAATGGACAAAGAATAGGAGATGGGGCATGAGTAAAGAAGATAATAAAAAATTGCTGGATGGAAAAATTAATTTAAATTCAACATATTTAACCAAAGAGATTCAGAGAAGATTAAAGCAAGCTTCATTTATATTTAATCCTAGCCATAAAACTTTAAATTGCCAGTTAAATAGTTCACAAATTAAATTGTTTTCTGAAATATGTCTGTTCTTGGAGCAGGATGATAACTTAGATATTCTTGCCTCTTGTATACACGACTTATGGTGTACGAAATATTTAGTCGATAATAAAACTGCTATGCAAGACTCAATAACAAAACTTGAAATTGAGTACAACTTACAAGTTAATTTTTTAAAACCTTATCAAGCATTCACTGAAAAAGAGAAGAAGTTTGAGAAAAGGTTAATAAAGAGTGATCTGAGTATTATATCGGAAGTAATAAAAGATACTTGTTCATACGATGATAATATTGTGTCTGATAATTTTAATTATGAGAGCTTACTTTCTACAAACGATACTATTTTTTCTGATTTAATGACAATATTAGGCCACAGTGACAGCGTAATAGAAGTTGCAGCAAAAAGAATCCATGCTGGCTGGTTTGATATAATGAAAGAATTTTATGCCCATGATGAAAGAGTTCAATGCCAAGAAAATTCAAACATTGATAACTCAGATTTTATAAAAAATAGGGATGGGATACGCATTGATCTCGCTGCTATTTATATTGTACTGATGGAAATAAAATATAATAACTTTTACATGGAGATTTAAAATGATACATCTATTTCTATCACCTCATTTAGATGATGCAGCTTTAAGCGCTGGCGGTTTAATACATAAATTAGTTTCAGAAAATCAAAAGGTGATTATTTTAACATTTTTTACTGAATATGATAAAGACCTGACATCTCATTACTCACACTCTGTACATAATGATAATATATATTCATTTATAAAACTTTATTCAAAGCGAGCTAATGAGGATATTGCTTTTTGCAATAAATTATCAGTGATTCCAATACATGGTAAAATTTTAGATTGCATTTACAGGACCGATCAATACGGTGAACCTATGTATAAAAATTCGGCCATGATTTATACTGGCCAGATACATAAATCAGATGATGCATCCGATATGGCTCAAGAGCTAATTGACAAAATATTGTTAAATTATCAACCTGATTATATCTATGCCCCTTTGGGGATAGGTCGACATGTAGACCATATCATAATAAATAATCTTGTACCTAATATAAAAGGTTCACGTAAGTTTAAGATATTGCTTTATGAAGATTTTCCCTATGTTTTAGGTGAATACCCTATTATTAACCCTGATAGTTTGGAAAGTGCTTTATTAAGAAATAATAAATTTGATAAGCGTGCCATATTGGTGGATATTGATTTAAAAGAAAAATCACAAAACATCCTATTTTATGAGTCTCAATTAGAACCTCTATTTGATAATAAATCAAACATTTTAATTTCATTGGAGAAATATCATCGAACTATTAATGAAATAAAAGTGCAAGAGCGTTTTTGGTTAATTCAATAAAGGATTTTTAATGAAAAAAATATTCATAATATACCATGATCTTTTCTTGAATGGATATGGTGGGGTAGAAACGGTATGTTCGAATTTAATAAATTTGATTGGCCGTGCCAACATTGAAATTGATTTCATTTTCATATCTCTGAATAAGAAAAATAGAATTGAAAATCGTGATTGGTTATCTCATGCTCAATATATCTACTTAACGTCAAGCAATGACGAATCTCGCCCGGATATTGCATGTGAACTGTCCTTGATATTAGAAAGATTTCACCCCGAGATTTTAATAAGTTTAGACACAACATCTTGTAATATTGCTCGACTTTCCTGTGAAAAAATTAATTTCCCGGTAAAAACTTACTCTTGGCTGCATACTTCCATTAGAAATCCTACCTCACAAAAAATTAAAGATTTATGCTGTGCCGACGAGCACCTTGTAATTAGTTCTGGTTTAAGAGATCAAATGTTATCTTTTGGAATAAAAACAGAGAAGCTTCATCTTATTTTCAATCCTATCAAGATGAACTCTTTTATCATTCCTCAACCAAAACACATAGCCAGATTCTTATATGTTGGCAGAATTCTTGCTTATAAGTCAAAAAATCTAACTGAACTGTTTTTAGCGCTTTCACAATTACATGGTCATTGGGAGTTACATATAGTAGGTTCTGGTGATGATGAGGTTTATTTAAAAGAATTATCTTCACAACTTAATATAAGTAACAATATTATTTGGCACGGTTGGAAAAATCAGCCTTGGGAATTTGTGATGGATAATATAAAAGAGGTGTCCGCTTTTATTTTAACCTCAAAATATGAAGGCTTTGGTATGGTATTAGCGGAAGCAATATCTTATGGTATCTATTGTATAAGTTCAGATTGTCAATGTGGCCCGGGTGATATTATCAATGATTTTAATGGTGAACTTTATAAATCAGGTAGTATTCCTGAGTTGTCTGAAAAATTACAACTCATTATTGACGAATATAAAATAAGAGATCATCAAGCAATAAAAAATTCTATTGCCTTTCTTTATGAAGATAATTTCCTGTTAAGAATCACTAAGGCTTTACCTGTATTAGCTTAGATCTAATGTACGACAGTTATTGGTGTTACTATCTATACCCGTCATCTTGCAAGTTGCCTCTTTGTTGGCTGCACTCACTCACCCCGGTCACATCGTTATCTATGCTCCCGGGGATTCGCTCCCTTGCCGTCGCGATGCATCTTGAAATCTATAAGGTATATACATAAAAACCCCATTTCTGGGGGGCTATGTAAAAAGGAGTTAAACCCGATGCCCTCCTTTTCGGAGAGCATTTGTTTACCCTTTGTTTTTGATACTGTTGATAAATGTTTCTCGTGCCGTTGAAGATCCAAGGCGTTCCGCTTCATCCAGCAATTTGAGTGCCTTATCAATATTGCCGTTATTAATTTCCTTTTTGATTGCATCACTGAAATATCGTTCTGTATCACTCAGGACTGGTTTGACTTTTTGCAGCGTAGACGGCGTTACGATGGCTTGTGTTGGCCCGACAATGATCGGTTCTTGTGCTGGACTTGAGAAGACTTGACCAATCGTGATGTTGCCGGCGTTTTGTTCCGATCTCACTTTCAGCTTCAACGTACCGGTTTGTGTGTGGCGGGCAACGGGATCGGGAATCGCGGGAACGGCATTACCGACGCCTTGCGCGTAAGCTTTGGCCGGATCAACCATTTGGGTGGATTTCTGCAAATCGGTACGGGTGGTGTAGACCAGTACATAAATTTGTTGTTGCCCCAGTGCTGGTGTTAGCTTTAGTGTGCCTTCCAGCCGATCGGTGGACATAACCCCCGGACGTTCATAGGGAAAATAACTGCTCGGGTAAAATGCGGCGGGGCGTAACCCTTGATCCAGGACTAAAACATTTGGCACGTAAACTTGTTTATCTTGTACTAAGCTGCTCAGGGTAATATCCAAAGAGCCCCGGTTTGCCGGCAGCGCGAATGCGGCTATCGGCCCCTGAATCTCTCCCTCATTAAGATGCTGAGATGCTGCATTGAGGATAATGGTTTGAGTATCACTGGTATTAATCGGTTGCCAGCTCAGTTTTTGCAATGCTGTTATCGAGAGGGACGGGGCGACAATATCCTGTTTTGTGGTTGTTTGAGCTGTGATAGTTGCTTGAGTTGCGGTAATGGGCGTTGCATATCCTATAAGAGGAAATGTGCTACAGAGTACCGCGCTAAGGCAACATGAGAGCAGTTTAGTTTTCATCTCTTACCCTTGTTCGGTTGAAAAAAAGAGACTGATGCCCACGGTCAAGAGGCATATCAGTCTATACCCGTTATCTTTCAAGTTGCCTCTTTGTTGGCTGCACTCACTCACCCCGGTCACATAGTTTGCTATGCTCCCGGGGATTCGCTTCCTTGCTGTCGCGATGCATCTTGCAATCCATAGGGTATAGCCGGATTACCACCAAGCTTCGAATTGTGCACCAAAGGTAAATTCATCATCGTCGCCACGGCTGAATTTATGCGTTGCGGTATCACGGTAGGCCATTCCATCGATGTAACCGTCTTTTTTGTTCGCATTACCCCATTTTTCATTCCATTTTGCATAGGTGGCGAACAGGCGAATGGCCGGGCGCGACCAAATGCTGTCACCTGCCTGCCATTGTTGGGCTAGGGTGATTTTGTACTGATCATTGGTGTCATGAGTACGTTGGGATTTGACGTTATCATAACCAATGTCCAGCAGGGTGCTCATCGTCGATGTCCATTTGTACATTGGACGTACACCAACCGTATACCATGTGTTGCCATTGTTGTTGTCACGGTCAGTATCCTGATACATCGCTACGTACATGAGATCCCATTTTTCTGCGAGATTAATCGCGCCATGATTCAGAATACGTAACATATAACCGTCATTGTTTACGCTGGCACCTTCAGAATGACCACTGTTGGAGGAGGTCATGGAATCTGTCGCGTACTGTACGACAAATTTGTTGAAGCCCCCTAACATGCTCTGTGTATGTTCGGCGGTAAACATGAAACCATCTTTGGAAGCATGACGGTCAAGTTTGTAGTGATCTCGCGCGTTGGCGCGTCCATAGTCAAAACCAAGCTCCAGATTGCCGCCTGGGTTAACTTCCAGACCGGATAGACGTATATCGTAGACATCATTGGAGGTGGGAATTTCTTTGCGCTGACTAGCAATCCAGCCATAAGAACCACCAGATTCAGTGTTACGGGTGACGGCCAGCGCGAGCTTACTAAAGCCGAGATCAATATCTTGCAAGCCTGCACCCGGACCAGAGATATCCCAGTAGTAGAAGTCAATCATATGTACGTCATGGCGCTGGTAGAAGCGTTTACCTGCCCACAATGTTGAACCCGGTAACCAATCGATGACGTTCTTCGCTTGAACATTCACCTCACGGAACGCAGGGTCGGTGGATTCCCAATCATTTTTTTGCGCCACGGAATACGCCACGTTGGTATCGAAGTAGAAACTCTTATTACCGTCCTTCCATAGCTCTTGACCTAGCTTAAGCTCAGCATAGGTTTCACATTCATTACCTAAACGGTATTTGCTCTGTGCGCCGGTGCTTTGGAAACACTGTTGCTCACCGCCGCTGCCGGTCCAACCAATACCAGAACGGGCGTAACCGTGGAATTCTACGGCTGACGCCTCGATAGACAGTAATCCGGCCATAATGGTTAGTGAGATAGGTAATATACGCATTGATTTCATCAATTATTCTCCTGTCGTTTTTTGATTAGCTCAGGCTTAAACACCGGGTTCTTCATGCAGACGCTGGCATGCGGTTCCGTCTTCTCGGAATAAATGGCAGCGGTGGGGAGGTAATCCGATGGTGAAGGTAGATCCTTCTTCCACCAGTACAACATCAGGCTGGCGATAAACCAGATTCTGATGAATGGCCGGGATTTCAATGTGAACCTGGGTTTCATTTCCTAACTGCTCGACAACTTGCACTATGCCTTCCAACGTGACATCAGCGATATCACTTGGCAGGAGGTGTTCAGGACGTATCCCCAGAGAGACATTACTGCCCACTTTTACCCCCTTGCTTTCTACGGGCAGCCAGATTTGCTGTCGGTTGGGCAGAGTAATCTGTACCTGATCAATAGCGGTAGCCGTGACTTTAACTGGCAGGAAATTCATTTTGGGTGAACCAATAAAGCTGGCAACAAAGCGATTAACCGGGTAATGGTAAAGTTCAAGAGGTTTGCCAATCTGGGCAACATCTCCACCATCCAGTACCACGATTCTGTCGGCCAGCGTCATCGCTTCAACCTGATCGTGGGTGACATAAATCATCGTACGTTGCAATCGTTTGTGTAGGCGTGAGATTTCAATGCGCATTTGGACCCGCAGTGCGGCGTCCAGGTTGGAAAGCGGTTCGTCTAACAGAAAAACACTGGGTTCAGCGACCAGAGTACGGCCAATAGCAACGCGTTGACGTTGCCCACCTGATAGGGCTTTAGGGCGGCGATCAAGCAGGTGAGCGAGTTGAAGCATCTCGGCAATTTGTTTTACCCGTTGCTGAATATCACTTTTTTTAGCGCCCGCCAGCTTCATGCCGAATGACATATTGTCTGCAACAGACAGGTGGGGATACAGTGCATAAGACTGAAAAACCATCCCAACGCCGCGTTTGGCGGGGGGCACATCGTTCATTCGGATGTTATTGATCAGCAAATCACCGGAAGTCACATCTTCCAGACCCGCAATCATCCTTAATATTGTCGATTTTCCACAACCCGATGGACCGACAAAAACGATAAATTCTCCTTCTTGTATCTCAAGGTTGATGTTCTTGGAAATAATAGTTTCACCATAAGCCTTCGATACATTATGTAATGTGACGCTCGACATGTGTTCCCCCGGACTTATCACCGCAATTCGCGGTGAAAAATAATAACCCAGAGTGTGTTTAAGATGAGGGGTGAGTAAATCCTCCATACCCAAATTTTTTATGGGGGAGGAGTTAGGAGGATGAGATAAGCGTTGTTGAGCTGGTTAGGTATGAGCTACTGGATAAATTGTGATATTTATCGCAAAAAAAGATGCCCCTTTTTGTGGGCAACGGCACGCTTCTTCTGTTTTTGTAATAGAGATCACACCCATTCCGGGCAGGGCGTAGAGTAGGGGAGGATGAGTATTTCCATTGTTAATTGCACACTAGATCAGCACTCTCCGCCAATGTAACAAAACAGTTCACTCTGAACCTACTTAAACTATAAGGACGGAATGATGATAAAAACAACCTTAAAAGTAGGCGCCCGTACCTTAGCGCTTTCTGTTTTAGCCACGCTGGTGTTATCTGCCTCTGCTTTTGCAAAAATAGAGGAAGGTAAGCTAGTTATCTGGATCAACGGTGATAAAGGCTACAATGGCCTGGCACAAGTTGGTGAGAAGTTTGAGAAAGATACGGGTGTCAATGTTACGGTTGAGCATCCAGACAAGCTTGCAGAGAAGTATTCACAGGTTGCAGCAACCGGCGATGGGCCGGATATTATTTTCTGGGCTCATGATCGCTTTGGCGGCTATGCACAGTCTGGTCTGGTGACAGAAATCACGCCAGATCCGAGCTTCAAAGATAAGCTATTTCCGTTTACCTGGGATGCTGTGCGTTACGACGGTAAACTGGTTGGTTACCCTATCGCGGTTGAAGCCCTCTCTCTTATCTACAATAAAGACTTGGTGAAGACACCACCAAAAACGTGGGAAGAGATCCCGGCTCTGGATAAGGCGCTGAAGAGTAAAGGCAAAAGTGCCATTATGTTTAATCTGCAAGAGCCATATTTCTCTTGGCCGTTGATTGCTGCGGACGGAGGATATGCTTTCAAGCTGGAAAATGGCGCATATGATGTGAAGAATGCCGGAGTGAATAATACGGGTGCCAAATCAGGCCTGCGTTTCATTATCGATTTGGTGAGAAATAAGCATCTAAATATAGATACTGACTATTCCATTGCTGAGGCGGCGTTCAACAAAGGTGAAACGGCGATGACCATCAACGGTCCGTGGGCGTGGGCCAACATCGACAAGAGCAAGGTAAATTACGGTGTGGCATTGTTGCCGACCTTTAACGGTCATCCGTCCAAGCCGTTTGTTGGTGTATTGACGGCAGGTATCAATACTGCCAGCCCGAATAAAGAGCTAGCCAAAGAGTTCTTGGAAAACTACTTGCTGACCAACGAAGGTCTGGAGATGGTGAATAAAGATAAGCCGTTGGGGGCTGTGTCATTGAAATCCTATCACGATATTCTGGCTAAGGACCCACGTATTGCTGCCACGATGGAAAATGCTAAAAACGGCGAAATCATGCCGAACGTCTCACAAATGAGCAGTTTTTGGTATGCCATGCGCAACGCTATTGTTAATGCGTTGGCTGGCCGTCAGACCGTTGATGCCGCACTAAGTGATGCCGAAGCCCGTATAACTAAGTAACCTGTGAGAACTCTTTTTTGAAGGAGTTCTCTTTCCTGCAACCAGTAAGGATGCCTGTTTGCAGGAAGATTGATTAAGCTATCCGCAAAGCTGTTACGTCGTAGTAAAAAGGAAGAGCATTATGTCAGCGACGCTCGAAAAAACATCATGGTGGCAGCATTCTGCTCTGAAATGGCTTGCAGTGAGCCTGTGTGTACTCTTTACCGGTTATCTGGTGGTATTGATGTACTCACAGGGAGAGTATCTGTTTGCAATGGTGACACTGGTATTGTTAGGTATGGGGATTTATGTTTTTTCCAACCGCAATACTTATGCCTGGCGCTATACCTATCCGGGTGTGGCAGGCATGGGATTGTTTGTACTGTTTCCACTCATTTGCACCATTGCTATCGCCTTCACCAACTATAGTAGTATCAATCAACTGACTTTTGAACGCGCACAATCTGTCCTGATGAGCCGTCAGTATCAGTCAGGGCAAGCATTGACTTTTAAGCTCTATCCAAAATCGGATTTGTGGGTTTTGGCACTGAGTATACCGAGCCAAACGAAGCAACTAGTGTCCGAACCGTTTTCGCTGTCAGCAATGGAAGAGACGACTCTGCATGTGTATGAGCAGGATAATCTTGAGAACGGTGAAGCAGCGACATTGCGCATTATTACCCAGAATCGACAGGCATTGAACCAGTTGGTTGTTGTTTTACCGGATGGTAACCGGCTGAAAATGAGTTCGCTACGTCAATTCTCTGGAGTGCACCCTCAATACTCTCTTGGGGAAGATGGTGAGTCCCTCACCGACAATCAAACAGGTACGCTTTATCGCCCCAATACCGATACCGGTTTCTATCAGTCTGTCAATGCTGAGGGAACATGGGGTAATGAGACTTTGACGCCAGGATTTACTGTTACCATCGGCTGGAAAAATTTCCTGCGGGTGATACAGGATGAAGGTATTCAGAAACCATTCCTCGCTATTTTCGTTTGGACAGTTGTGTTTTCTCTGTTCACTGTGGTGCTGACAGTTGCTGTTGGCATGGTTTTGGCTTGCATCGTGCAGTGGGAAGCGCTGAAAGGTCGTGCTGTTTATCGCGTGTTGTTGATCTTACCCTATGCAGTACCATCGTTTATTTCTATTTTGATTTTCAAGGGGTTGTTTAACCAAAGTTTTGGTGAGATCAATCTGTTGCTTAACGGTCTATTCGGTCTTAAACCGGCTTGGTTTACCGATCCAACGATGGCGCGAACCATGCTGATTGTAGTGAATGCCTGGCTTGGATATCCCTACATGATGATCCTCTGCATGGGGTTATTGAAAGCAATACCCGATGATCTGTATGAAGCATCGGCAATGGATGGTGCAGGACCGTTTCAGAACTTTTTTAAGATTACTTTCCCGTTGTTGATAAAACCATTGACGCCGCTGATGATTGCCAGCTTTGCCTTTAACTTTAACAACTTTGTTCTGATTCAGTTGTTAACCCTTGGTGGACCAGATCGCATTGGCACCACGACGCCGGCAGGCTATACCGATTTACTGGTGAGTTACACCTACCGTATTGCTTTCGACGGCAGTAGTGGGCAGGACTTTGGCTTGGCTGCGGCGATTGCGACAGTGATCTTTTTGTTGGTTGGTGCACTGGCGGTTATTAACCTGAAAGCTACCCGTATTAAATTTGACTAAGGAAGGAATGCAATGGCAATGGTTCAACCCAAATCACAGAAATGGCGTTTGTTAGCGACACATTTGTTGATGTTTACCTTTATTGCCATGATCTTATTCCCTCTACTGATGGTTATTACTATCTCCCTGCGGCCGGGGAACTTTGCTACGGGGAGTTTGATCCCGGAAAATATCTCTTGGGAACATTGGAAATTGGCACTGGGTTACAGTGTGGTATCACCGGATGGCCGTGTTACTCCGCCACCTTTCCCGGTTATGCTATGGCTCTGGAACTCTGTTAAGGTGGCCTTTATTACCGCTGTAGGTATCGTTACCTTATCAACGACTTGTGCTTATGCTTTTGCCCGTATGCATTTTCGCGGTAAAAGTACTTTACTGAAAGGCATGCTCATTTTTCAGATGTTCCCGGCGGTACTTTCCTTGGTGGCGCTGTATGCTTTGTTTGATCGACTAGGGGAATATGTACCGTTTATTGGCCTTAATACCCACGGTGGTGTGATTTTTGCTTACTTGGGGGGCATTGCGTTGCATGTCTGGACGATTAAAGGTTATTTCGAAACCATTGATGGCTCCTTGGAAGAGGCTGCTGCGCTTGATGGTGCGACACCGTGGCAAGCTTTCCGTATGGTGCTGCTACCGCTTTCGGTACCGATTCTGGCAGTGGTATTCATTCTTTCCTTCATTGGTGTGATTACGGAAGTGCCGGTTGCCTCACTGCTTTTGCGAGATGTGAACAATTACACTTTGGCGGTGGGCATGCAGCAGTACCTTAACCCACAGAACTATCTTTGGGGAGATTTTGCCGCCGCTGCTGTGCTCTCGGCACTCCCGATTACCATCGTCTTCTTGGTTGCCCAGCGCTGGTTGGTCAGTGGTTTGACCGCCGGGGGAGTAAAAGGCTAATCGCAATATTCTCAATGTGAATCCCTTTAATAGATTGAGATTAAAGGGATTCATGGAAGTATCAATTATTGCTGGTGGTGAACTTGACGATTTAATTGCCATGACAGGAGATCGGTAAATGCCTGCCAACGTTTGAACTGTTTGGTTTGGTCTGCTGTCATTGGCTGGGGGTCACCGAGTAATAATCCTGTTTGATTTGCCCATGGTCGAAATTCACCTTTGCCTATCATGACATAAGCTCCTTGCTGTGTAATAGTGACTTCCGGGTTATATCCTTGACACCAGATAGGGTCTAGATGTTCAGCCAGCAAATTACAGCCGGTACGGTAATAAGCTGTATGTGACAAGCTCAAATGGTAGAGGGTTGGCCAAATGTCTTTATGACTGCCGACTCTGGTAGCATCAAAAGTTGCGTTTTGGCGATAAGCGGGCGGCACGTAGAGATAAAATGGTACACCGTGGCCGATTGCCAACTCATGAGCATCTGGATAACTGATACCTCGAATATTATGGTCACCGGTTGCCGCAATAATGGTATGGGAAGCCAATGACTGAGATTTTACCCAACTAATAAATTGTCCTAATTGATCATTGGCGTAACGCAGGGTATGAAAAACCTCTTGTAACTCACTACCACTAGCCAAATGACTTAAACGTTGTTTCTCGGTATCACTCAGCTTGATGTCGGTTTTCTGATAACCTGCCGGCGATTTATACGGTGGGTGATGAGTAGTAGATAACGACATAATCAGAACATGCTCCCCGTTCTTTTCTGCCTGAGTTAAGCGCTCTTCAATATAACGGAACATAAACTCATCAGGTACACCCCAGGTATCGAATTTGGCTTCTGGATAGCGTTTTTTCAGCCCATTTTGATCGATAAATTCACTGACTCCCAGGTTTGGCAGGAACTGATTCAAATTACGCCATGCGCCGTTACCGGATGTGACGAAGATAATTTTGTAACCATTCGCCAGATAGGGTTTGAACATATTGCTGGTGAAATCGAGATGCTGCGCGGTGGATTGACTGACTGCGCTGTTTGGGCTGCGGATCAAGAAACGGCTTAAACTATCAATGGTGCCATCTCCTTCAGAAATGAAACGTTCAAAACGCCAGTCGTTTTGCCAGTGCTGGCGTAGAGCGCCAAAAACATCAAGATCTGGGCGATCCAAACTTTGTAGGTGATAACCCATACTCTCCATGACGTTAAATATTACATGAGGAGGATTTTTTTGAGCGGTGGGATTATCGGCAGTTTTAGCCATAAACGGTGACAGATTTGCGGGGGTTGGCTTCTCTAGAAAATGGTTTAATAACCAGCTACCTTGTGCATCTGTTGCTTCTGGGAAGTGGCTGTTTTTGTAATGATCATTAAACGCCCAATTCAGTGCCATTGGGCCATTAGGTGTCAGCATATTAAGCATTTTGACTTCTGAAACTTGTGTATTGGACTGACGTAGTGGAAAGGTGCCTATGGAGCCACGCATGCCAATGAAACAGACAGTCAAAATAACCAGCGTCGCCATCGCAGAAACCGGCAGACTGGTTTTGCGCTCTGTGCGTGAAATAAGGTAGCGTTGCCAGAGCAGACAGGACCAGAAAACAGTCATTGCGAACAGCGCTAAACAGAGCAAACTTTCAATCACCGGATAGTCGTTCCATAGGGTGTGCAGCACGGCTTGCGTATCATCTTCCACTAAGCCGAAGATGAAAATATCGAACGACCGTTCATAAGTGGCATAGTAGTAAACATTACTTACCGTCAAAGCCCCGACTACGGTATTGAGTGTTGTTGCCAACCACGGATAGGCGTGTTGCCATATGTTGAAGCTGTTTTTATTAATGGCAAATAAGCTAGCAATCAGCAGACAAGGCACAAACAGCAGACTGGCAATACGAATATCAAACAATCCGCCGATCCAGAACATTCGTTCCACGTCTTGAGTAGAGTCAATGAAGAGCTGATAACTGCCATAAGTTAAGAGAAGATAGATTCTTCCCGCCATTTGTGTTGCTACCGTTAGCAACCAGGGAAGTAAAAGTGCGATAAAAGCCAGTTTAAATCTGGAAAACCACATAATGCCTTCTTATTGGTAATAGATTGGTAAGGTTAATTTAGTGTTTAGCAGGTCAAGATCCTATCTCATTCAGCAACTTACTGCCTATCCCATTGGGTTATTTTATTTGCTATTTTTTGCAGTAGAGTAATTATTGGTCAGACAGACGTGGTTGAAAGAGGGTTCACACTACAAACCATCTTTACCTCGAAAAGGCACTCCAGCCGATATAAGGCAGGAGAGGAATGTCGATGAGGTGTCAGCTTGGTTGATTTTAAATTCACTTTACATATAAAGATGCATCGCGGCGGCAAGGGAGCGAATCCCCGGGAGCAAATCCCCGGGAGCATAGAGAACGATGTGACTGGGGGGAGCGAGTGCAGCCAACAAAGAGGCAACTTGAAAGATGATGGGTATATATTGATAGCGATTAATGAGCCATTTCATGTGATATTTATCACATTTTTTTATGTCCATATGATAAATATCATGATCTTGTGGTCATAATATTTAGAGAGCGAAATTCTCTGTTATTTGTCTCCACTCCATCCTACCTAGCTGGACGCGGTCTATTGTTCTCTCTAACGCCACGTATTAAATGATGGCTATTTTACGCTGTCATTTTTTTACCGCGGAACAGACCGGCGCTATTTAAAAGAGCCGCATGTCATGGCTCGTTTAATAGCCTCTTGCGTTATCCCCGTTTCAGGATAATGGTTCAATTATGTAGGGTTTCAAATATGGATGGATTAGTTTTCACCTGCCGAATTGGCGCACTGCCCCAAACCACCTTTCAGGTAGCGCAATTTACTTTACAGGAAGAGCTGTCACAGCTTTATCGCCTGACGTTAAAGGTGGTGAGCTCACGTGATGACATTCCCCTGAATAAACAACTGGGGGACAGCGCGTCACTGACCATTACCCGCAATGGCGTCACCGAACGGACCATTAATGGTTTAATAACCGGGGCTGAACAGGGTAATACCGATGGTCGTAGCACTTTTTATATTTTCACTGTCCGTCCCACAATGTGGCTGATGACGCTCAATCAGGATAGCCGTATTTTCCATCTGAAGTCTGTACCCGAAATCTTAACGATCTTGCTTAAAGAGCATCGTATTTTATTTACCCGCGATACGCTCTATAAACGCCATGCCGAACGGGAATACACCACGCAAAAACGCGAATCCGCTTATGATTTCTGGTGCCGGCTGGCGGCGGAAGAGGGCATTATCTTCTGGTTTGAGGAAGAACAGACGTTGTTCTGTGATTGCCACCTGGGCATGCAGGCGGATATCGCTCTGACTTACAATACGCATCCTGAAACGGACGAGACCGATACCACGGCGTACCAGTGGAGTTATGGCGAATACCTGTGTTCGAATGGCACGGTCCAGAAAGATCATAACTTTCTTAACCCCAAATATTCGCTTGAGCATCAGAAGCAATCCGACGATAGCGGGCACCATTCGGTGTTTGAAAGTTACGGGCGTTTCCAGTGGGACGAGGAAGGAAAACCTTTTACCCAATTGCGGCTGGAACAGTTACGAAACTACAGTAAAGTCGGTACCGCCAAAACCAACTGTATCCGGCTTCGGCCGGGCAAAATTTTTACCCTGCAATCCCATCCCATAGAAGCCATGAACGCCCGCTGGCAGTTAATCTCTGTCACGCATCATGGGTGGCAACCTGTCGCATCAGACGACGGGGGCGAAGGGACCACACTGACCAACGAGGTCGCCTTTATTCCCGGAAACCAGGATTGGCGGCCCCCTTACCGCTATAAACCCCTGGCGGACGGTGATGAAGTCGCCACGGTGGTCGGGGTGGGAAGCGAAGAGATTTATGTGAACGAACACGGCGCGATACGGATCCATTTCCACTGGAACCGCTACGATAAAGCGGACGACAACGCGTCTTGTTGGGTACGGGTGGCACAGGGCTGGAACGGTAACGGTTTCGGTTTTATGGCGATACCGCGCGTCGGGCAGGAGGTGATCGTCAGCTATCTCAACGGCGATATCGACCGTCCGATTGTAACGGGGTGTACCTATAACGGCCTCAACCGCCCGCCTCTTAATTTACCGCTGGAGAAAACCCGTACCACCTTTAAAACCCGGACTCTCGGAGGGCAGGGATTTAATGAACTGCGCTTTGAGGATAATAAAGGAAGAGAGGAAGTGTTTATTCATGCTCAGCGGGATATGAATAGCCAGATTCTCCGGGACAAAACCACGCAGATAGGCCATGACCAGCAAACAGAAGTGGCGCATAACCGCACGGCGATCATTAAAAACGATGATGATGAAGCCGTGCAGGGCGGCCAGACACTTGAAGTTGGTCAAAATCAAACGGTGACCATTAAAGGTCAGCAAGCCCTTTCCATTGGTAAAAGCCATCAATTAAACATCGCCGATAACCAGCAAATTACCGTGGGTAAACATATCACGGTGCACTCTGAAAGCGGGCAAATCATCATTGGGAACGCAGGCGGGCAGATAGTCATTGACCCGATGGGCAATATCCGCATCGAAGGGGTCAGCATCACCATGACTGACCATATCACCGGCAAGAAATCCGCCGGTGCGCTGTTTGACTACTCCGCCCGCTATACCCTGCTCAGTGAACAGAGCGGTAAACCACTGGCCCATACCCGCTATACCATTACCACCGCTGGCGGTCAGACCCTTTCCGGTAAAACCGATGCGTTGGGCAGAACGGTGATTGTACAGAGTGAGGCGGAAGAAAATTTGCAACTGAGTTCACCAGAAAACCCACCGAAACCGAAGCAAACCTTATATCAGGCCAGTGATAACACACCGGTAGAGCATGTTATGGAATTTACGGAGAAATAAGTATGGCAATATCCAACAACGGCAAGATGTGCCCGGCTGTCACATCAATCACCTGTACGATGGAAATAGGGGTCTTTCCCGCCGATGAAGATCCCTGTTATCTGGCGAGAAAAGCCGAATACGCTCTGCGTCTGCCGGCAATGATTATCACCAAACTGGGCGCTATTCGCTTTCTTAATCAAGTCATTATGAGTGGGTTGATTAAGGTTGAGGAGCTTAAGCATGACTTCCTGTGGCCCTATAAAGCAGAAGTAGTGTTTGCTATCCGAGGAGAGCAAGATGTCCCCTTACCCATGCTGGCAACCAGTCAAGACTCTAAGCAACGTTATGGTGATAATTTACCGCAATCCAGTAATCCGTTTGCCCGGCCTTCTGCCGAAGACGCGGAGAAATTTGGTGTTGTTAGTATCCGCCGGCCCGATATTATTCTGGTTAAAGAGGAAGCTCTCCGCTGGCCGGGCAGAAATGCCACCTACTTCGATGGTTCTGTGCACCCTGATAATTTGAAGATGTTGATTGAGGTGAAATTTCCGGGCGATAAACTTGCTGAAGATCAAGAAATAGATTACATACAGATTGCGACCGAAGATCGCTTTGGTGTAATGCGTATCAGCGATAATCGCACAGAAGAGCAAAAACAGTATGACGAAGCGTGGCGAAAACATTATCAACCCGACTCCCAACACTATAAAAACCCCATACCTCTAGCCCCGCTGCCACCCGGTTCGCCGCCTGATGATGAAGCTTTACCCGCTCCTCCCGCAGAGGGTGTGCCGGGGACTATTCCGCAGCCGCTGACAAAAAATCCACCGCTTCTCAGCACTTCCCGCTGGTCGTTTTTACCCAGCTATGAAGACTGGGTTGTCCTCGGGCAGGAGGTGGCTGGTCTGGCCGAAAATGGGCTGAATTATGTCCGCGACAGTACCCGAGAGCTTCTTGCCCAGTTTGGTTCATGGCTCAATCAAACCGGCAAGTGGGTGTGTGAAGAGATTATTGACCCGATAAGCCATCAGATCAGCTACGCTTTTTCCTGGGTTAATGAACAAACGGGGAAAATCGTGACCTGGACGGAGAGTGAGATAAAAGCCCGGTGGCAGACTGTGCAACAGGGTTCAGACATCACCCTGGAAGAGCTTAAAAACATTAGCTGGATGCAGATATTGAAAGAGGTGGGGGAAGGCATGCTGGAAATGGTGGTGATTATTGCCGGTGTTGCCGTTGTTATCCTGGTCACTCTTGCCGTCGCTGCTGCGCTGATTGCACTGGTGGAAATTTTAGCCGCGGCTGCTGCGGTAAGCGTCGCTGCGTTAGCTGCCGTTCTGACAATATTGGCGAGTGTGACATTCGCCACCGCTTCATAACTAAATGGAAAATATGATGGAAACTGTAGATTACTTTGCCCAGTTGAGATCACAACTGGCCGCGTTTACCTTCCTCAATGGTGATGGGCTAACCATTTCTCGTCTTGGGATTTCTATCACTCTGTTTTTTAAACAGGGCTACACTCAGGAGAAAAAACAACGCATTCTGGCCTGCTACCGGCGCTTTCGGGAGGAGTTCGGTACTCATCTGCGTTTTCACAGTCATTCATTAAAGGGATTAAGCAAATATTCACCGGAAAATATTATTAAGATGGAGGAAGGTATTCTCGCCAGGAAAAAAAACCAGCTCTGTGGTTGGGTCGTTAGTGATGCTAAAAATGAAGATGAGGCACCTAAGTATCTGATGCGTTACCTAGATTCCCGAGAAATTGATGGTGATGATGGTAGCTCCTACCTGAGTCTAGTGCTGCCCTGGGATTATCTGAAAGAACAAGAGGGCATGACCCGGTTTATGGCCTGGCTGGACTTTCTGTGTGAACAACTCGAACCGGACAGTGGAGACTGTGGCTACTGTCTGGTCCTGCCCAAAGATTATTATGATTACTTTCCCTTAGAGTACCAGCTAGCGCAGCGTTACCCCGCATTGCAGGTTAATTCTGCGGTTCATACAGCCAAATTACAGTATGGACATTCCATCCGTGGCATTAATTGGATCACCCTGCTGTCCAAACGATTTGTAAACCGACTGGGTGGAGAATTCTGGATACGTCAGGTGCTGCGCCCCTACCGGGATGTGGTGATTACTTCTTACCGTGATGGCCTGATTATCCGGGCCGGTGAATACCCGGACTTAACCCCACTCCCGGGCAGTGTCCCGGAGAGTTATTTTGCTATTAACCAGTTGATACGTCCGATACGGGTGATACCTCGTGAAGGCCATTCATTGCATTTCTATGGTGAAGGGCATTTTAATTCAACTTCCACCCTGGCCTGGTATGCCCGTTATGACCGGGGACCGCTACAAGTGACACCTTTGAAAGGTGACCATCCGGCACTGGTCAGTGGGATCTGGCAAACCGACAGCCTGCCGGGCAGGCAGTATTTCTTTGCTCAGGGGGCGATGGCTTTTGATGTTGAAGGTGCAGAGATGGGTACAACTATCTGGCATCTGATACGGGAAGCGGCAAGTATGTGGGAATAACAGATTATCCACCGACTCATAACTTACGGAGAAAATGATGGAAACTGTAGATAACTTTGCCCAGTTGAGATCACAACTGGCCGCGTTTACCTTCCTCAATGGCGATGGGCTGACCGTTTCTCGTCTTGGGATTTCTATCACTCTGTTTTTTAAACAAGGCTATACCCAGGAGAAAAAACAGCGCATTCTGGCCTGCTACCGACGCTTTCGCGAAGAATTTGGCACTCACCTGCGTTTTCACCGTCATGAATTTAAAGGGTTAAAAAAATATTCCCCAGAAAATATTGCCAAAGTGGAAGAAGGCATTCTTAGCCAGAAAAAAAACCAGCCTTGTGGTTGGGTGGTCAGTGATGCCAAAAATGAAGATGAGGCACCTAATTATCTGATGCGTTATCTGGATTCCCGGGAAATAAGCGGTGATAACGGCAGTTCTTACCTAAGCCTGACACTTCCTTGGAATTATCTGAAAGAACAAGAGGGCATGGCTCGCTTTACGACTTGGCTGGAGTTTCTGTGTGAACAACTCGAACCGGACAGTGGTGACTGTGGCTACTGTCTGGTCTTACCCAATGACTTCTATGACTACTTTCCTTTAGAGTATCAACTGGCGCAACGTTACCCTTCCTTGCAAGTGAACTCCGCAGTGTTCACAGCTAAATTACAGTATGGGCATTCCATCCGGGGCATTAACTGGATCACCCTGCTATCCAAACGTTTTGTAAACCGGCTGGGTGGAGAATATTGGATACGTCAGGTGCTGCGCCCCTACCGGGATGTGGTGATTACTTCTTACCGTGATGGCCTGATTATCCGGGCCGGTCAATACCCAGATTTAACGCCACTACCGGGCAGTGTCCCGGAGAGTTATTTTGCTATTAACCAGTTGATACGTCCGATACGGGTGATACCTCGTGAAGGCCATTCATTGCACTTCTATGGTGAAGGTCATTTTAATTCAACTTCCACCCTGGCCTGGTATGCCCGTTATGACCGGGGACCGCTACAAGTGACCCCTTTGAGAGGTGACCATCCGGCACTGGTCAGCGGGATCTGGCAAACCGACAGCCTGCCGGGCAGGCAGTATTTCTTTGCTCAGGGGGCGATGGCTTTTGATGTTGAAGGTGCAGAGACGGGTACAACTATCTGGCATCTGATACGGGAAGCGGCAAGTATGTGGGAATAACAGATTATCCACCGACTCATAACTTACGGAGAAAATGATGGAAACTGTAGATAACTTTGCCCAGTTGAGATCACAACTGGCCGCGTTTACCTTCCTCAATGGCGATGGGCTAACCATTTCTCGTCTTGGGATTTCTATCACTCTGTTTTTTAAACAAGGCTATACCCAGGAGAAAAAACAGCGCATTCTGGCCTGCTACCGACGCTTTCGCGAAGAATTTGGCACTCACCTGCGTTTTCACCGTCATGAATTTAAAGGGTTAANTGATACGTCCGATACGGGTGATACCTCGTGAAGGCCATTCATTGCACTTCTATGGTGAAGGTCATTTTAATTCAACTTCCACCCTGGCCTGGTATGCCCGTTATGACCGGGGACTGCTGCAAGTGACCCCTTTGAGAGGTGACCATCCGGCACTGGTCAGCGGGATCTGGCGAACCGACAGCCTGCCTGACAAACAGTATTTCTTTGCTCAGGGTGCGATGGCTTTTGATGTTGAAGGTGCAGAGACGGGTACAACTATCTGGCATCTGATACGGGAAGCGGCAAGTATGTGGGAATAACAGATTATCCACCGACTCATAACTTACGGAGAAAATGATGGAAACTGTAGATAACTTTGCCCAGTTGAGATCACAACTGGCCGCGTTTACCTTCCTCAATGGCGATGGGCTAACCATTTCTCGTCTTGGGATTTCTATCACTCTGTTTTTTAAACAGGGCTACACTCAGGAGAAAAAACAACGCATTCTGGCCTGCTACCGCCGCTTTCGCGAAGAGTTTGGCCCTCACCTGCGTTTTCACCGTCATGAATTTAAAGGGTTAAGAAAATATTCACCGGAAAATATTGCCAAAGTGGAAGAAGGCATTCTTAGCCAGAAAAAAAACCAGCCTTGTGGTTGGGTGGTCAGTGATGCCAAAAATGAAGATGAAGCGCCTCGTTATCTGATGCGTTACCTGGATTCTCGGGAAGCTAATGGTGACGATGATAGCTCCTACCTGAGTCTGGTACTGCCCTGGGATTATCTGAAAGAGCAAGAGGGTATGACCCGATTTATAGACTGGCTGGATTTTCTGTGTGAACAGCTTGAACCGGACAGTGGTGACTGTGGTTACTGTCTGGTCCTGCCCAAAGATTACTATGACTATTTTCCTTTAGAGTACCAACTGGCGCAACGTTACCCTTCCCTGCAAGTGAACTCCGCAGTTCATACAGCTAAATTACAGTATGAACACTCCATCCGGGGCATTAATTGGATCACCCTGCTGTCCAAACGATTTGTAAACCGACTGGGTGGAGAATTCTGGATACGTCAGGTGCTGCGCCCCTACCGGGATGTGGTGATTAGTTCTTATTCCAATGGTCTGATTATCCGGGCCGGTCAATATCCGGACTTAACGCCATTGCCGGGCAGTGTCCCGGAGAGTTATTTTGCTATTAACCAACTGATACGTCCGATACGAGTCATTCCCCGTGAAGGCCATTCCCTGCACTTTTATGGTGAAGGTCATTTTAATTCAACTTCCACCCTGGCTTGGTATGCCCGTTATGACCGGGGACCGCTGCAAGTGACCCCTTTGAGAGGTGACCATCCGGCACTGATCAGCGGGATCTGGCAAACCGACAGCCTGCCGGGCAAGCAGTACTTCTTTGCTCAGGGTGCGATGGCTTTTGATGTTGAAGGTGCAGAACCGGGCACAACCGTCTGGCATCTAATACGAGAAACGGAAAATACAACGGAGTAAATAATGCGCAGTGTAGTGGAAAGTAAAAAAATTATCCTTAAAGGTGATACCACAACAACCGGAGGCGAGGTTTTAAAGGGTTCCGATTTGGTAAATCAACAACTATCGGTTGCCTGTAAAGGTGACCCGGTGTTTTGTCCCGCCTGTAAACAAACCGGCGTTGTTGCGGAAGGTTCTAACTTGTTTAATATACAAGGAATACCTGTCGCGCTGGAGGGGCATCTTGTTAATTGTGGTTGCCCGACTGGCGCTTGTCGATTAAAGGTACGGTCATAACTATCAAATGCTAAAGCCTTTAATTGAAATACCCATAAAACCAGAGCAGGTTTTAAACTGTGATTAAAAGTTGTTTTTTTAACGGATGATTTTAATCGGTATCTGGTTTTAATCGTTTTTTATCTTTTGGATATCTGCTTTTTGCTAAATTTAAACATTATGATATATACCCTATGGATTTCAAGATGCATCGCGACGGCAAGGGAGAGAATCCCCGGGAGCATAGATAACTATGTGACCGGGGTGAACGAGTGCAGCCAACAAAGAGGCAACTTGAAAGATGACGGGTATATCGTGGTTTTACGTTTAAACGAACATTAATCATATCCGATTTATTTTTACTGACACTGTTTTACTGGCATTGTTTTACCAATTGGTTTTACTGGCAATTCTGTGGGTTTTTATGAATCATCCCCCTTTGTTTTTTTCTTTATTAAATCAATAATAAATAGTTTTCTAGTATGGAGATACCATTAATGTTTTTTTAGGATAAATCCTTTTTAGTGCTTAAATTCAGCTAAATTAATCGTTTTATCTTTTCTTTAATCGCATTTTTATTGATTGCTTCGCAAAATGATAGTGAGAAAATACTTGAATGTCAGTTTATTCTATTAATGTTATTTTACGTGATTATTGCTTTTCAACCCTCGGTTAATGGTTAGTGAATTTCGACTAAATGTCATTAATCACACTACTGAAATCTTTGATTCGTTGTGTTAAATCAGTCTGTTGAGTGAAATGTTTAATCTCTCCCTGTTTGTCTTTTTAAATAATCATGACTGGTTAGGTAAATGTAAAATAAGTGGAGGATAGTATGTATTACCGATTTACCGATAAATGGATTAAACATAGCGGAGAATAGGTTGTTTTTAGTCACTTTATGCCTTTTGAAAAGTTGTTATCAGTGTACTACCTATTTTTTAATCCTTAGTTGATTAATCACCGGTAAAAGAGAAATGTAAGTTAAAAAAGTAATGTTAAAAATATGATAAGCTTGTACTGTGGTTTTTATTCTGATGGGGTGCTTGTTTTTAATTGGAAACCTGTTGTAACGAACGGTTTTTATTGCTTAATTGTGGTGAGTTTAATAGCTTTTACATTTTCTGAACCGCATTTAATGTCCTTGTTTTCATTAAAATGATATTTAGGTTTTCTCGTTTCTCCTTTTTCTATATTTGATTTTTTAGATTTAAAACCAGTGGGGGTGGCAGATAGCTAACAGTATTAAAGTTAATGCCAATTTTTTTAATTATTTTTAATGTTGTTAAATACTCTTGCTTTTTCGGGGATGCCTCTCGGTTTTCTGCAATTATAGTCTCTGATTTTTCGTAAACTTGTTTCAGTCAGGAAAAATCTTTTATTTAAGAAAATTGGTTTAATACTGTTAAAGCTGTTAAAGCTGTTAAAGCTGTTAAAGCTGTTAAAGCTGTTAAAGCTGTTAAAGCTGTTAAAGCTGTTAAAGCTGTTAAAGCTGTTAAAGCTGTTAAAGCTGTTAAAGCTGTTAAAGCTGTTAAAGCTGTTAAAGCTGTTAAAGCTGTTAAAGCTGTTAATGTGGTTAATACTGTTAAATGCTTTGCTAGGATATATTCTTGTTATCGGGTTAACGCTGTTATTTTTTTTTACCTTATTTAATCAATTTAAAACCTGTTTTTTCTAATGTTTTCTCTTCTAATATCAGTATGGTATCGGATTTTTTACCCACTTTAAAAAAGCCTTATTAATTACTGCTTTTTACTTTTGATGATTAAAGTTTTTATCTGTTTTTTCCGAGGTACGCTTGGCTTCTTTTCCCGCTTTTAAAACCACACTGACAGATAAAAAAGGCTTTTCTGAATACTGTTTTATTATTGGTGAAAACTCAGTTGTAGTAGTCAAGGCGTTAAAATTAGTAATATGAAGGATGGTTTATATATCCGTTATCTTTCAAGTTGCCTCTTTATTGGCTACGCTCGTTCACCCCGGTCACATCGTTCTCTATGCTCCCGGGGATTCGCTCCCTTGCCGTCGCGATGCATCTTGAAATCCATAGGGTATAGATTAAAACCATCCTTTAAACTGGAAAGAATAATGCCTGTACAGGAGAAATAGGCGTTACGGTATTTAACCTCTGGCTGTTCCTGCTTTTTTACGGCATTTATCTACATCTTTCAGCAATTGATTGACATGATCATCACCAAACAGGGTTTCCAATGTGGTATTCAGTTTTCGCCGCCAGTTAGGGTATTCCATTACCGTACCTGGAATATTGACAGGTTTATCCATATCCAGCCAATCTTCGGGTTGCAGTCCCAGTAGTGAGCAGGCACTGTGGGCAATATAGCGATGTAACCCTTGGTTTATCATCGGTGACATTCCAACCTCTTTTGCCGTGTCACCGATATGTTCCGGGATACAGCCGTAGTGATGTAAACCTTCTAATAACCCTTGTTTGCTAGCTTGACGTTCGGTATATAACCCTTGAAGCAGGTTTTTATCAGGATATAACTTGAGTGATTCCCCAAGTGTCAAATCGGCGCTTTGCCAGAATCCACGTAAAGTAGGTAAATCATGGGTGGTGATGGTCGCCATTGCTTGTATCGGGTAATCCTCAGGTGCGCGGTATTCTCCATTGCCGTGACGCTCAAAGTAGAGCACTTTATAAGAATAGACACCGCTATCGCGCAGCTTGCCTACAATCTCTTCCGGTACAATCCCCAAATCTTCACCAATGACCAGACAGCGATGGCGTTGACTTTCTAATGCCAGAATCGCCATTAGATCATCAACTGGATAGTGTACATATGCTCCTTTGTCGGCCGTTTCGCCATAGGGAATCCACCAAAGCCTAAGCATCGACATAACGTGGTCAATGCGTAGCGCACCGCAGTAAGTCATATTTGTGCGCAGCAACTTAATGAACGGCTGGTAAGCTTGAGATTGCAAAACATGAGGATTCATTGGTGGTAAGCCCCAGTTTTGACCTAGTGGGCCCAGTGCATCTGGTGGTGCTCCCACTGATGCTTTGGTGCAGTAAACAACCCGGTTGCACCAGGTTTCCGAGCCTCCTTCCGCTACGCCGACGGCCAAATCACGGTAAATTCCAATGGGCATGCCACTTGTTTGGCTTTGGGTAAAACAGTCTGCAAGCTGAGTATCGGCCAGCCATTGTAGCCAGAGGAAAAATTCCACTTCCTGCGGGTGAGATTGGCAAAATGTTTGTACCGCTTCACCGTGCGGATCGCTGTACTTTTCCGGCCATACCGGCCAGCCCCAATAGGTACTATTTTCAGCATATAACCGGCAATGCAGAGCGTCATAGACAGCTTGATAGTAGAGACATTCACCACCTTGGATGACAAATTGGTGGAAAGCGGTTTTTGACGGATCATGTTCTGGACGAGTGCTGAATTGTTGATATGCCAGACGTAGTGCTGCCATTTTCAACGCCATAACTGTGGTGTAATCTACCCATTCCGCGTTACGGGCATCCTGTAACATGCGTTGAGTCGTCGCTGTTTGCCACCATCTCTGTGCTTCTTCATTGTGTTTGAAATCTTCAACCTGATTAACATCAATGTAAATCACATTAAGCCAGTTGCGTGAAGAGGGGCTATAGGGACTGGCGCTTTCTGGTATGGTCGGATATAGCGCATGCAATGGATTTAGCCCGATGAAGGCCCCACCGCGTATTGCTATCTCTTTCAGCATGTGTTTCAGGTCGCCAAAATCGCCAATTCCCCAGTTGTTTTCTGAACGCAGAGTATAGAGTTGCACACAGGCACCCCAAAGTTTTTCTCTCCTTAGTAGAGCATCGGGTTCATAGCAGCGTTTGGGGGCCACGATAATCTGCATAGACCAGCATTGGCTTC
Source organism: Photorhabdus sp. RW14-46 (assembly GCF_963887965.1). Lineage (NCBI taxonomy): Bacteria > Pseudomonadati > Pseudomonadota > Gammaproteobacteria > Enterobacterales > Morganellaceae > Photorhabdus > Photorhabdus sp. RW14-46. The sequence continues at coordinate 43,126 of NZ_CAWPHH010000023.1, forward strand.
CTTGTATCAGAGTGAGGCGGTGGTATCCCAGAGCAAGCGTATCAGGTAGCATCAGTTTATGGCAGCAATGCCCCTGAAATTCCTCTCCTTGTTCTGTCCGTATCTGCCATTGGTAGTGCTCTTCATCTTTCAGAGTGATCGTGAAGTGTTCACCTTGAGTAAAAATTTTTACTGTCGGCAAGGGTGAAACCGGCGCATTGGCCGGTTTGTTTACGTTTATCGCATCTAACAAGCGATGTCGGGTTTCCGTTGGAATCGCTTGTGGCTTGCCATAAGCATTAATATAGCTGGCGACAATGCCAGCCTCGGTCGCTAAATGATCGAGGCTCTTCTCCCCCATGATCTTTCCTTATCGGTTTGCTTGCCAGATGCGCTGTTGATAATCACGGATTGTTCGGTCAGAGCTGAACATACCCATCCGGGCGGTGTTCAGAATGGCGCTACGTGTCCAATGTTGAGTATCGCGGTACAGGGTATCGATCCGTTTATGTGCATCACAATAGGAGGCAAAATCAGCTAGTACCAGATAAGGATCGCCGCCTTCAATCAGACTATGTAGCAGCATATCGAATGCTCGCTTATCGCTATAGCTGAACTCGCCGCTAGCCAGTGCTTTGAGTATGTTGTCCAGATGTTGATCTTCCTTGAGTAGTTTCAGTGGGTCATAACCGGCAGCTTTTAAGGCTTTCACTTCTTCTACGGTATGTCCGAAGATGAAGATGTGGTCATCTCCTACCTGTTCGGCAATTTCAACATTTGCTCCGTCTAAGGTGCCGATAGTTAGTGCCCCATTCAGTGCCAGTTTCATGTTGCCGGTACCGGAAGCTTCTTTACCGGCTGTGGAGATTTGTTCTGAAACATCGGCCGCCGGGATCATGAGCTCCGCGACAGAAACTTTATAATCGGGGATAAAAGCGATCTTAATGCGATCACGGACGATTGGATCGTTGTTAATTTTCTCCGCCGCCTGATTGATGGCAGAGATAATGTTTTTTGCCAAATAGTAGCCCGGTGCGGCTTTTGCACCAAACAGGAACACACGTGGAACGATGTCCAGCGCCGGATTTTCCTGAATTTGTTTATAGAGCGATAGGATATGCAACAGGTTCAGATGCTGGCGTTTATATTCATGCAAGCGTTTAATTTGCACATCAAAAATGGCGTTTGGATCTAGCTTGAGCCCCATCACTTTATTGACATAATTGGAGAGCAAGATCTTGTTGCTTTGTTTGATAGCTCGGTACTCTTCGCGGAAAGCGGCGTCATCTGCATAGGGCTCAAGTGTTTTAAGGGCGTCAAGATCGTTAATCCATTCGCGATTAAGTGTACGGTCAAGCAATCCTGACAGTGCCGGGTTACACTGTTTGATCCAGCGACGTGGGGTGACGCCATTTGTCACGTTGAGAAATTTATTTGGCCACAGTTGATGGTATTCAGGAAACAGATCCTTAACGATGAGCTGTGAGTGCAGCGCAGCTACCCCGTTGACGGCAAAGCCCGCGACGACGCAAAGATTCGCCATTCGTATCTGATGGTTATAATGTACAGCTAATTTTTCCCATACGGCTGGCTCGCCGGGCCAGGTTTTGTCCACCAACTTTTTAAACCGGTAGTTAATTTCTTTAATGATGCAGTAATGGCGTGGTAGCAGGTGGCTGACTAGATCTTCGTCCCAACATTCCAAACCTTCTGGCATCAGGGTGTGGTTGGTATAGGCGAAAGTATGGCTGGTTATCTCCCATGCGGTTTCCCAACTCATCTGGTGTTTATCCAGCAGAATGCGCATCATTTCAGGGATGGCAATCGTTGGATGGGTATCGTTAAGTTGGATAACTTCATACTTAGGCAGATCTTCTATTTTGCGGCCCGCCAGAAGATGACGACGCAGGATATCTGCGACGGAGCAGGCACACTGGAAATATTGTTGCATCAGACGCAGGCGTTTGCCTTCTTGATGATTATCATTCGGATAGAGAACTTTCGTTAGCTTAGCGGCTTCAACACCTTGCTGTTCTGCTGTCAGGAACTGCCCGGCGTTGAATTTGTCGAGATCAAATGGAGAGGCATGGGTTGCTTGCCACAGGCGTAATGGTTGAGTAACACCATTGCGATAACCAATGACCGGTAGATCCCAGGCTTCTCCAATCAAGGTAAATTCAGGCTGCCAAGTTTCGTGTCCATCATCGGTTATGACGACTTTGCCACCAAAATTTACCTCAACATCTAACTGAGTGTTGTGACGGAACCAGGGATAGGATTCTCGTCCCCAATTATCTGGTTCTTCAATTTGTTGCCCTTGTTCAAAGGATTGGCGGAACAGGCCGTATTGATAATTCAGACCATAGCCAATGGCCGACTGACCGACGGTTGCCATAGAGTCAAGAAAACAGGCGGCAAGCCGTCCCAGTCCACCGTTACCTAAAGCGGGGTCGGTTTCTTGTTCCAGAAGATCACTTAAAATGATATTTTCTTCTGCCAGGTAAGCCTGAACGTCTTCATACCAACCAAGGTTAAGCAGGTTGTTTGCGGTTAAACGGCCAATCAGAAACTCCATAGAGATGTAGTTCACATGGCGTTGTTGCTCGGAATGATTGATGACAGGGCATGCGGGCACCAGTTCTGACAGGGCCGCACTAACGGCTTGCCACCACTGATGCTGAGTCATTTCCTGTGCTGAACCGAGGCCAAAGCGCTGCCATTGACGTGTCAGCGCAGCCTGAAACTGGGCTTTATCTAATCTGGACTGTTGCATGGAGTCTTCATCCTGTAGCTGAAAAGGAAAATTTAACCACTATGCTGAATGCTCTCAGGATCTAAAGCATCATCCTGGAGAGGTATTAGTCAGGGAGGAGTAGAAGGGCGTAGCCAGTAACTATATTGCGTATCACTTTTGTATTTACTGAGTTCATTTTTTTCCAGTGGATCGATTAAGGTAATTTGCTAATCGCTTCCATAACTTACTGCCTATCTCAATAGGGCTATTTTATTTGCCATTTTGAACCTGGGCAGTGCTCAAAATCCTCACGTACTACGTGTACGCTCCGGTTTTTCCGCGCTGTCCGTGTTCAAACTGCCTGCAACAATTACGCCTATTGAGATAGGCTCTTATCTGTAGAAAATGGAATTTGCTGTTCAAGAATGTGATAGGGTGCGCAACTTAATGCTATGGGGGGCGTAAACATATTTGCAAAAGCCATCTATTTCACTAAATTTGGTTGGGCCAATTAATGGCGTTATTACGGACCATGAAATAAATCATTTAAATATACCCAATGGATTTCAAGATGGATCGCGACGGCAAGGGAGCGAATCCCCGGGAGCATAGCAAACTATGTGACCGGGGGTGAGCGAGTGCAGCCAACAAAGGGCAACTTGAAAGATGACGGGTATGTATGGTTCCGGCGCAGGTTTTACTTATCGCTTCTTTGGGCACGGAAATTAATGCTTATCCCATCAAAACTGAGTCGTCCCGTTCGTCTGAATAATACAGTCTTGCGTGAGCGTCTGTTAATCAGACTGAATGAGTCGTCTAATTATCGTCTTGTGCTAATAACTAGCCCCGCGGGTTATGGCAAAACCACATTGGTCTCTCAGTGGGCTGCCGGGCAGGATAATCTGGGATGGTATTCTTTAGATGAGAGCGATAATCAGCCGGAACGTTTTGCCAGTTATCTTATCGCGGCATTGCAGCAAGCTACGCAGGGACATTGTGTTAAAAGTGAAGTGTTGGCTCAAAAACATCAATATGCCAATTTACCCGCGCTTTTCGCTCAATTATTTATTGAACTTAGTGAGTGGCGGCGGCCCATTTTTCTGGTGATTGATGATTACCATCTGATTGTGAATAACATGATTCATGAGGCTATGCGGTTTTTCCTGCGTCACCAGCCTGAGAATCTGACGTTAACCATCTTATCGCGTAATTTGCCTTCTCTTGGGGTGGCTAATCTGCGTGTGCGTGAGCAATTGCTGGAAATTGACAGTCAGCAACTGGCGTTTGATTATCAAGAAACTCAGCAATTTTTTGATAAGCGGTTAACCACATCCCTTGATGCCGACGATTGTAAGCGCCTATGTAATGAAGTCGCGGGTTGGGCAACGGCGCTCCAGCTTATTGCGCTGTCAGCACGGCAGTCGTGTGATGCTGCTGAACTGTCGGCTAAACGTTTGTCGGGCATTAACGCCGGCCATCTTTCCGATTATTTGGTGGATGAGGTACTCAATCAGGTGGGTAGTTCAACGCGTGAATTTTTGTTGCGCAGCTCTATCTTACGTTCCATGAATGACGGCTTGATTGTTCGTCTAACCGGTGAAGAGAATGGTCAGCAGCGTCTTGAGGAAACCGAACGTCAGGGGCTGTTTATCCAGCGTATGGATGACTCTGGCGAATGGTTTCGCTTTCATCCGCTTTTTGCTTCATTTCTACGTCAACGTTGTCAATGGGAAATGGCGTTGCAATTGCCGGAGTTGCATCGGGCGGCCGCAGAAGGTTGGTTGGCGCAGGGGTATCCGGGCGAGGCGATTCATCATGCCTTGGCTGCGGGGGATACGGCTATGCTGCGCGATATTTTGTTGCAACATGCTTGGTCGCTGTTTAACCACAGTGAGTTATCTCTGTTGGAAGAGTGTATGAATGCGTTGCCTTATGAGCAGCTATTGGAGAGTCCGCGTCTGGTGCTGCTCCAGGCTTGGCTGGCCCAAAGCCAACATCGTTATTCAGAAGTCAATACCCTGTTAAACCAGGCGGAACAGGCACTGCAACAGAAACAAATTGCTATAGAGCCGGATCTGCTCGCCGAATTCGATGCGCTACGGGCTCAGGTGGCGATGAACAGTGGTAAGCCGGAGATGGCTGATAAGTTGGCGAAACAAGCTTTGGCGGCACTGCTTCCTCAGAATGAATACAGTCGTATTGTTGCAACTTCCGTGGAAGGTGAAGTATTACATTGTAGAGGTGAGTTGGCTGATGCATTAGCGCGGATGCAACAAACCGAGCAGCTTGCGCGTCGTTTTCATGTTCATCACTATGCGTTGTGGGCGCTGTTGCAGCAAAGTGAGATCTTATTAGCTCAGGGATATTTGCAGACGGCTTATGAAACGCAGAATAAGGCATTTGAATTGATCCGTGAACAGCATTTGGAGCAGTTGCCAATGCATGAATTTTTGTTGCGTATCCGTTCACAGCTTTTGTGGTGCTGGTCTCGTCTTGATGAAGCCGAAGAGGCGGCACGTCGTGGGCTGGAAGTGTTGTCTAACTTCCAACCTCAACAGCAGTTGCAATGTTTAACCCAGTTGGCTAAATGCTCTTTGACCAGAGGGGATATTGATAATGCCCGCCGTTATCTGGCGCGTTGTGAAAACCTGCTGAGTAATGGGCAGTATCATAGAGATTGGCGTACGAATACTGACAAGCTGCGAGTCATCATCTGGCAGAGTATGGACGACAAAAGCGCCGCTATTCGGTGGTTGGCACAGACTGAGCGGCCAGAAAGCGTCAGTAATCATTTTAATCAGGGCCAGTGGCGCAATATTGCTCGTGCTCAGATTCTGCTTGGTTTGTATGATGAAGCTGAGTCCATTTTGGATACACTGAATCAACATGCGAGAGAATTGCAATTAATCAGCGATCTGAATCGTAATTTATTGTTGTGTAACTTGCTTTACTGGCATATCGGACGCAAAAGTGAAGCGCAGAGTGCACTCATTGAGGCGTTGTCTCTGGCTAACCGTACAGGATTTATTAGCCATTTTGTCATTGAAGGTGAGTTGATGGCCCAACAGCTACGTCAGCTTATTCAGCTCAATACCTTGTCTGAACTGGAGTTGCATCGGGCGCAGCGCATTTTGCGGGATATCAATCGTCAACATCGCCATAAATTCGCTCATTTTGATGAAAGTTTTGTCACACAGTTGCTAACACATCCTGATGTTCCTGAGCTTATTCGCAATAGTCCGCTTACACAGCGTGAATGGCAGGTGTTGGGGTTGATTTACTCAGGCTACAGTAATGATCAGATTGCCGCAGAGTTGGATGTAGCGACGACAACGATTAAGACACATATACGGAATCTGTATCAGAAGCTAGGGATTGCGAATCGCCAAGAGGCGATTCAGCAAGCACAACAATTGATGCAGATGATGGGATTAGGTGTATGACAGATATTTTAGGGTTCTAGCGAAACTACCCGCCCTTTCAGGTTACGACTGAGTATGTGTGCTGACAGGATTAGCGTGGTACCGAGTAGCATAACTAACACGAGTGACTGTTTGAGCGAAAATGGCAACGCCATAGCAATGAGCGAGAGAGCGGAGCCGACAGCCATCTGGACGAATCCTATCAGTGCAGAAGCGACACCGGCTTCGTCAGAATAAGGTTCTAGTGCATAACTGGTCGCAGGTCCCATAACAAATGCCATACCTGTACAGGCGAAAGAAACCGGCAACATATAGCTTAGCCAGTGCTGGCTGGCGACAGTTGGCAGATGCATGCCAGAGAACAGAGATAGGCTAGCCAGTGCCATTAGAATTGTCCCTAACAGCAGGCAGCAAGGGCGGCCAAGTCGATGGATGATTTTATTGGCGGTTAGGAAGGCGATCATCGTCCAGAGTCCGTTGCCACCAAAAATCAATGAAAATGCTAGCGGTGAAATATGGCCCTCAGTCATTAGCACGGTTGGTGCAAATGAGACATAGGTAATCACTATTCCCATAATGCCGGCATTAACCAAGGCAAAATGCATAAACTGGGCATTGCTAAGAATTTGGAAATATTGCTTCAGTGGTAGCCCGCGAATTGGCTTAGTGTTAGCAGGGCGCGTCTCTGGTAGCCAGTTGGCAATGATCAGTAGTGCAATAACCGAGTAGCAAGTCAAAAACCAGAATGGCGCTCGCCAGTTGAACATTTCGGCCAGAATACCGCCAAGTAACGGAGCAAGAGCAGGAACAATATTTAGCGTACCGTTAATAAATCCATAGGCTTTGGCCGCTTCGTCACCGTTTAGGCGATCACGCACACCACTAATGCAGACGACACTGGTACAGCAGACAGCACATCCTTGAATAATTCGCGCGGCAATAAACATTTCGGGAAAAGTAGAAAGCGCTGCGATCACCGAACCGATGATATATAAGGTGATACCCGTTAGGGCTACTGGCCGACGGCCGAATTTATCGACCAGTGGTCCAGAGATTAATTGACCTAGCCCCATAATTAATAAAAACAAAGAAATCGTTGACTGAATGACTTCATTGTTAACTTTAAAATCCTCGGCAATGGCAGGAACCGTAGGCAAGAATACATCGATACCCAAAGGTCCAAAAAGTGCCAAGCTAAGTAGTAGAAGAATATAATTTTGCATGTGTGTTCTTTTAATATTTCAGTAATGGTGGTGGTTTTATTGGTAAATAGGCTCAGTGGAATTCGTTCTTTAGCGTCACCAACGAGCTTGGATATACCAGAAATCCTACTGGCGAGTCATTTTAAGCTAGCGATAGGGCTGTTCAAGGATCATACACAGACTGAACCCTTTACTTTTTTTAAAGCCTGAACTTTATACGAGCTATTCACTGGTGTAAACCAGCCAGCTTGTGTGGATATCTTAAATATAAGCAAATGATCTTGCGCTGTAGCATCAGCTTATTTTTCACTCGATATACCCGTTATCTTTCAAGTTGCCTCTTTGTTGGCTGCACTCGCTCACCCCGGTCACATCGTTATCTATGCTCCCGGGGATTCACTCCCTTGCCGTCGCGATCCATCTTGAAATCCATAGGGTATAGAGGATTTTGGTACAGTTTTTATGGGATTTGTACAGAATTTCTTATCATTAACCCTATAAATCAGCAGTTCTGCATGCTATTAACCAATCATTCAAAATAATAATATATTTTATACAAAATACTTTAATTTTTTAAATGTTTTTTGGGTTCTTGCAGACTTTTTGTTGATATAAACTAATTTTTAGTAAATATTGTCTTATATATTAAAATCTGATTTTATTTGTTGTGGTTATAAATAGTTAATCAAGGTAATTAAAATGATGGAAAATGGAAAACGGTTTGAAGATATGCTTTCTCGCTTTGTTGGAAACGGTCCTTATTTAGAAATTGATGGTGAAAAGTATATTGATGCAGCTTCGGGGACATTTAACCTTCCACTTGGGTACACTAATCGCAGAATAACTGAAAAATTAAAACAGCAGATCGACAGATGTACACATCTAAGTTCAGCTTATACCCATGAAATGTCACAATATATTTTGGATAAATTAGTTAAACATAGCCCTAAGGGCATTGATAGAATATGGTTACGTGATGTTTCCGGCTCTGGGGCGGTTGAATGCGCAATTCGTATCGCGCAAAAAGCAACAGGACGTTCAGGGGTTATCTCTTTCTTTCTGGCTCATCATGGTCAGTCTTTAGCTACAGCGCAAATTTCAGGTAATGCTTTTAGAATTAAAGACTTCCATGTCAACATTGATGGTTCTTTTAAAATTCCAACCCCTACTAGTGTCATGTCAGAGCTTGAACCGAATACAGAATCCAATCAATATTTTGACTTGGAACAATTTATTCAATTAGGGTCAAATGACAATATTGCCTGTCTTATCATTGAGCCTATTCAAGGAAATGGCGGAAATAACGTTTTCCCTGTTGATTTTTATCGTAAGATCAGAGACATCTGTCATAAACATGACATTATTATTATCGCAGATGAAGTACAGACCGGATTTGGCCGTACCGGGACATTTTTTGCTTCAACCGGTTACGCCAAAGAATTAGAACCCGATATTATTGTTTTCGCTAAAGGTGCTGGTGGCATAGGTATTCCTACTGGTGGTGTGCTGATGCGGAGTTCATTAGATGTATTAGAGTCATTCGAACATTCCAGTACATCAGGCGCTAACCCGCTTTCATTAACGGCGCTTAACGAAATTATCGATATTATTGAAGAGGAACAAGTTCTGGAGAATGTGCAACGCAATGAAACTTATTTGCGTGATGGCTTACTCGCACTACAGCATAAATATCCAGAAATCACTGGCGTTAGGGGCGTCGGTTATATGTTTGGCTTTGATACGCCATCACCCGAATTTGCGGCACAAGCGATTGCAATAGCGAATTCTCATCACTTGATCATCCGGGGTTCTCGTTATGGTAAAGGTCGTGCACTTAAAGTTCGTCCACCATTAATTTGTACTCAGGAACATTTAAACGAAATTCTGTATAAGCTTGATCTGACTTTTGCTGATATGACGTTAAATATGCTGGATACCAAGGAGGTAGCGTAATGAAGGCACTTAAATTTAATCGGGTGTGGGATGTGCAAATCCAGGATGTTGAACCGTTACGCTGTGCTGAGCCTGATGATGTTGTTGTTGATATTGCGGTGTGTGGCGTTTGTGGTACGGATGTTGGGATTATCACCGGATCTTATCCTGTTGCTATTCCGGGAACCACGCTGGGCCATGAAACAACGGGGGTTATTACGCAAATAGGGAAGAGTGTCACGCGTTTTAATGTGGGTGACCGTGTTGTCATCAATCCGACCTATTCTTGTGGGCATTGTCGGATGTGCCAGACAGGCAGTCCAAATCATTGTGAGAAAAAATTGGGAACCGAAGCAGGGGTTTCCTATGATGGGGCATTTGCTGAGCAATATCTGGCTAAAGAGAGTTCGCTGATAAAGCTGGATGATCATGTCAGTATGGAAGAGGCATCATTGACTGAGCCACTCAGTTGTACGCTGACCGGGGTTGATAAACTGGGCATTACTCATACTAATATTCGTGCAGCGGTAGCTGGCGCAGGCCCAATGGGGATGCTCTACATTTGGGCTTTACATGCCAGAGGCGTTAAGGCTTTCATGGTCGAGAAAAACGAAAGTCGAATTCAATTTGCCAAAGAAAATCTGCCACCAGAATGTGAGCTGTATACTGATTTTGATGAGGCGTTAATACAGAAATATGGCGATAAATCAGCGCTTATCGATCTCTGTGTGGATACGACCGGTCAATTAACCGAATACGTTTTTGAACATTTGGCACCTGGCGGAAAATTGTTGAATGTGGCGCTTAAAGATAAGCATGCCAATCTTGATATCTTGAAAATTGCTGATAAGAGCCTTTCAGTGATTGGTTCCATCGATTCTCTGAATAACAGTTTTGAACGTGCTTATACCATGATCCGTGATGGTGTTATTCCAGCCGGTCGTCTGGTTAGCCAGGTTTTTGATTTTAATGATTACTTGCAGGCTTTTCTCACTGTGGGTTGCGATATTGCTAACAAAAGCCAAAAACCACTTTTTACTCCGAACTGTAAAGTGCTGATCCGTATCTCCGATCTAAAATAATGGAATGTTTCACATGGATAGATTTAATGTGATTTTTGATATCGATGGGGTCATTGTTGACAGTGAACAACTGCACTTTGATGTTCTTTGTGATTTGGCTCCCGACTATACACAGCATGTACAACCACAGCAACTTATTGGCCTGAGTTTGGAGGAAACGTTAGATTACATTGGGGTTCCAGCTCAGCAACAGAAAGAGATCACTGCTCAAATCGTCTCGGTGTACAAAAGTAAGCTGGCTAAAAGTTACCTTCGTCCAGGGATTTCCAGGTTGATATTGGCCTTACAACAGCACCGTATCCCTTTTGGCTTTGTCTCTACTGCGCCGCGGGAAGTCTGTTTGGCGAATATTGGATTGTTGGAATTGAGCGAAAGCCCGGCTTTAATCTCAGGTGACGATGTTGAGAGGACGAAACCTCATCCCGATCCCTATCTTGCTATGTTGAAATTGAAGTCTATGGATGTTCATCAGACATTAGTGATTGAAGATACCGATTTGGGAATTACAGCAGCAACGCAGGCAGGTATTCCCTACGTGTATGCTTGGCCTCATGCTTTATCGGTTGCGGAACAGTATCAACAGGCTACTCGTATTATTGGGGCGCTGACCGATATTCCACAATTTTCTAAAATTAATTTTGGGTAACTTAATGCCCTCCATGATTAGTCATATCGGAGGGCATTTTATTTATATAGATTATATAGAAGGAACATGAGTTGTCTGATCAAAATATTGTCTCTTTGGTAAAACAACCCATCATGGCAACGCGTGCCGCTTTTTTTATTGCCGGCTTTAGTCTTGCAAGTTGGGCACCCCTGATTCCTTTAGCTAAAGAACGGCTACAACTTGATAATGGCGCGATGGGGCTCCTGATGTTGGCGTTCGGTATTGGCTCTTTCATCATGATGCCGATAGCCGGCATGTTAGCCGCACGTTTCGGCTGTCGGCAAATCTTCACTTTATGTGCTTTGGTCGTGCTAGTGATGTTGCCAGGGCTAAGTGTATTACCTACACCGCTAACACTGGCTTGCGTTTTATTTATTTTTGGCGCAGGTATTGGTGCAATGGATGTTGTGGTCAATATCCACGCTGTCATGGTTGAGAAAATGGCTCGGCGGCCAATTATGTCTGGCTTTCACGCGTTATTTAGTTTGGGCGGGATCGTTGGTGCAGGTTCGGTGAGTGCATTGTTATCTTTGGGAATATCACCTCTCCAGGCGATGGTAATGGTGGTGTTGCTGGTTATTTTATTGTTACTGCCGGTATGGAGTGGATTATTAAACGAAGCCGAATCGGATAATACGCCATTTTTTGCTATGCCTCATGGGATCGTGATTTTATTAGGCTTTCTCTGTTTTGTTGCCTATATCATGGAAGGATCAATGCTGGACTGGAGTGGGATATTATTAACCAGCGTACATAATATCAGTAGTCATCAGGCGGGTATCGGTTATACCTTGTTTGCTATTGCTATGACATCGGGCCGCTTTCTCGGTGATAAGATTATTGCCCTTTATGGACACCGACGGGTTTTTATCAGCAGTGCTTTATTGGCTACTTCCGGGTTTATCCTTATTTACTCAGCATCGACCGCAATAATGCTAGGGCTCTCTTTCCTGATGATCGGGGCAGGATTATCTAATATCGCACCAATGCTTTTTACCGCTTCCGGTCAACAGAAAATTATGCCTGATTCACTGGCTGTTGCCGCGGTTTCTACTATGGGATATTCAGGGATTTTGCTGGGGCCTGCAATCATCGGCGGATTAGCGCATATTGTGACATTACACGGCGCTTTTGCTTGTATTGCTTTACTCTCTATCTCCTTACTTGCAGGATATAAATTGATTAATTCAAGCGGAAGATAATAGAGGGAGTTCCTATGGGTTTATCACAATATCATTGGCTTAATGAGCCATCTGATTGGCAATGTGGAAGCGGCTGGCTTAATGTCACTACAGATCATAAAACTGACTTTTGGCAACGAACATGGTATGGCTTTGAACGTCATAATGGTCATGTTTTTGGGCGTTATGTTGAGGATGATTTCACCTTTCAACTCTGTATTGAAGGCTGTTTTGAACATTTATACGATCAGGCAGGAGTCATGCTATTAGTCGATGAGAAACATTGGCTGAAAGGCGGAATTGAATATTCTGATGGTCATGCCTCAATTGGTAGTGTGCTAACACGTCATCATTCTGATTGGTCTATGGGTCTATTCCCTGGTGATGCTAGTAAATTTTGGTTACGTTTGACTCGTGAAGAGGGATATTTAAGACTACAATATTCCACTGATGGTTTTCGGTGGCCATTGTTGAGGTTATCTCCTTTTTTTGAAGATAAACAACCTGTCTTTGTTGGTGCAATGTGTTGTTCTCCAGAGCGGCACGGATTACAGGTGCGGTTTTCTGATTTCCAATTGACACCACCAATAAAAAAACCATTGCATGATTTAAGTTAGCCAGACAGGCTTTAAACACCCGGAGCAATGTACTTCGGGTGTTATATACGTCATCTTTCAAGTTGCCTCTTTGTTGGCTGCACTCCCTCACCCCGGTCACATCGTTATCTATGCTCCCGGGGATTCGCTCCCTTGCCGTCGCGATCCATCTTGAAATCTATAGGGTATATATATCAAGGCCCGATGTTTAAACTCTTTCTAGAATAAAACCGGTAAAGTCAGCAGTTGCCTCTTCTGGAAGTTCTACAAATTGGTCTTTCAGCATGTAAATACGTAAAAGTCCTTCTTCATCTGTGTTTAATTCAACTGAACCGGTCGTAAAATTGAAGCTATTGACAACAAAGGATTCAGGGCCAAATGTGCGATTCTGTAAGCCAAAATAAGCGGGCAAGGCCCTTTGTGGTGTTAGTTGAGTCGATAAGCGTGCTGTACCCGTCAGTCGATATTTAACGTTAGGTTCCAACCCTGTTATTATTTGATCAATGACACCAGAGCTGGAATAGGTTTGGATGCTAAGAAAATTAACGCCATTCTCGGACAGGATTTCTACAGTTTCAGGGGTTGGGATTCTCCAGCCACGATATCCTTCGTTAAATGAACCATTAACCAGCTCTTTATTAGCGTTTTTTGTATCAGAATAATCTGCGCTATTTAGCATTTTCTTCATATCCATATATGAGTCCTTTTAAATGAATGGCAATTAAATTTAATTTTGCTTAATAATTTTTTCCTATAAATACTTTAGCAATAATGAAAAAATATTCAATCATGTTTTTTGATTGAAGATTAGGCTTGTGATAATTAATGTGAAAATAAATGACAGGGCTAAATTATTTCGATGGGAATTTATCTTAAAATAATTGAACTATATTCCAGTTAAGATATTAATTTTTAAATTTATTTTCTCAACCAATATTAAAACACCCAGAGCCGTGAACTCTGGATGTTTAAAATGTTAAAATATATCGAAGTTAAATGCTTAAGCTTGCTCTAAAATAAAACCGGTAAAGTCAGCGGTTTCTCCGTCTGGTCGAGGACCAACTTGGTCTTTCAATAAATAAACGCGTAAAAGTCCCTCTTGATCTGTACTTAATTCTACCGAACCGGTTGTAAAATCGGTGCTGTTTACAGCAAAAGTGTTGGGGCCTTCGGTGCGACTCTGTAAACCAAAATAAGCTGATGAGGCCCATTCTGATGATACGCGAGCTGTACCTGTTAGTTTATATTTAGTGTTAGGTTCTAATCCTTCGATAATTTGATCAATGACGCCAGAACCGGTAACGCTTTGGATTCTGATAAAGTGAACGCCATTTTCAGATAAGATTTCTACTGACTCAGGAGCTGGGATTCTCCAGCCGTTATATCCCTCTTCGAATGAGCCGTTAACCAGTTCTTTATGAGAGTTTTTCTTGCTATCAGAATAATCTTCATTATTCAGGATTTCTTGTACGTTCATATATTAGTCCTTTTTAAATAGATAGAAATGAATTTAATTTCTTTCATCGCTTTGTTTTTCGGGGGGGCACTTTATCAATAATGGGATAATACTCAATTGTATTTTTTGTTGGTGGTGAATTGTAATTTGTATAAATTAATAAAAGAATAAATGAGTTATAAGCGCTTATCCTGATAGGTGTTTCTGTAGACTAATTTGTTGCTCGTGACAATGCTCATTGTTGCAGAAATGTTATGTTGAAATATTAGTCACATTGAGAGAAAGAATAGAGTGAATAATGAGGTAATATCTATGACTGCTTGAAATTCATCGGATATATTTATATTAAATCTTATTTCTTATGATTATTTCTTGTTAAATACTCTTATCTAAAATAGAATTATTTTAGATAAGAGAAAATTAAATTATCGACCTAAATAGTTATCCCAATCTTTCCAGACAGGTTGTAATCCGGCTTTAATTAATGCGTCTGCGACCTGATAGACAGAACGGTTATCATGCGGCATAAATTGTTCCAATTCTTCGTGGCGACTATCTGCGTAACCACCGGGTTGGGTTTTCGAACCGGCACTAACGTTGTTGATTGCCAGTGGTATGATATGATCGCGGAAGAATGGAGATTCACGAGTGGAAATAGACAGCTCAACATCTGGCGCAAATAGACGAAAAGCACAAATCAGTTGTACCAGTTCTGCTTCACTCATTAGCGATGCCGGTTCAATCCCTCCGGTACAAGGTCGTAAACGTGGGAATGAAATAGAGTAACGGCTTTGCCAGTATGTGCGTTGCAGAAAGAATAAATGCTCCGCCACCATATAGCAGTCTGTCCGCCAATGACTAGAAAGGCCAATCAATGCCCCTAAACCGATTTTATCGATTTTTGCTCGACCAAGACGATCGGGTGTTTCTAATCGCCAGTGGAAATCCCGTTTCTTACCTCGTAGATGATGCAACAGGTAAGTTGGTTGATGATAGGTTTCCTGATAAACCATCACGCCATCTAGCCCCAGAGTTTTTAATTCTGAGTACTCTTCCTGTGTCATAGGCTGGACTTCCATCATGATTGAGCTGAAATACTCGCGGATAAGCGGCAGATAGTGGCGGAAATAATCCATACCGACCTTGCCCTGATGTTCTCCGGTGACTAATAACAGATTGTTGAAGCCCAGCGCTTTAATCGCCTGACATTCGGCAATAATTTCATCTTTATTCAGTATCTTGCGTTTGATGCGGTTACTCATTGAGAACCCGCAATAGGTGCAATCATTGGCACACAAATTGGAGAGATAAAGTGGCACATAGAAACCTACGGTGTTACCGAAGCGTTGACGCGTCAGTTTTTGTGCCCGTTGTGCCAGCGGTTCGATGTAGGGTTTCGCTGCTGGTGAGAGCAAGGCCATAAAATCGTCCAGACTTAATTTGTTACTGCTTAATGCTTGTTCAACATCCTGCGCGGTTTTGCTATGAATGCGCAGGGTGATGTCATCCCAACTCAATTGTTGCCAGCGATAACTAAAATTGCTGTTCGTAAGATGATTCGTCATCAGAGCACTCTCAGGAAATCGGTCAGTGGACTGGATGCAACAGCGTGTTGTTTTGGACTTGCCCGGCCAGCTTGATAAGATAATTCACCCGCTTCAATCGCTATTCTGAAGGCTTGAGCCATTTTTACTGGATTACGTGCGACAGCAATTGCGGTGTTGACTAATACAGCATCCGCGCCTAGTTCAAGCGCTTCCAATGCATGGCTTGGTGCACCGATGCCGGCATCAATGACCACTGGCACTTGTGCTTGTTCAATAATAATTTGCAGGAAATCTCGGGTTAGTAGCCCTTGATTAGATCCGATCGGTGCGCCTAAAGGCATAACCGCCGCGCAACCCACTTCTTCCAGACGTTTGCACAAAACAGGATCAGCACTGCAATAGGGCAGAACGACAAACCCATCTTTGACCAACATTTCAGCGCCTTTGAGTGTTTCAATCGGGTCAGGTAACAAGTATTTCACATCAGGATGAATCTCCAGCTTGATCCAGTTGGTTGCCAGTGCTTCACGGGCCAGACGGGCGGCAAACAGGGCCTCTTCTGCGGTTTTGGCCCCAGAAGTATTTGGCAGCAATTTGACGCCAAGTTTTTGCAATGGCGTCAAAATAGCGTCATTACCGCTCTGCAAATCAATGCGTTTCATTGCCATCGTGACAAGCTGGCTGCCGGAAGCGGCTATAGCTTGAGTCATTAAATTTGCATTGGCGAATTTGCCTGTACCGGTAAATAGACGGGAATTAAAAGTCGTATCGGCAATTTTTAACATATCAACCTCCAGCAATAGCCTGAAACAAAAGGATATTGTCTCCATCATTAATTCGATGCGTATTCCACTCTGAACGCGGAATAATGGTTTGATTAATAGCCAGTGCCATTCCCGGTTGTGTTTGTTCAAGTTGTTCTAGCAATTGCTGTATAGCCAGAGGAGCCATAAGCTCCATCGGCTGGTCGTTTACCGTAATTTTCATGCCATATCTCCGCAAATCGGGCATTGCTGCGACCGGTTAAGTTGTAGTGTGCTCCAGCTTTGTTGTTTACCATCAAACAGTCGGAGTTTGCCGCTTAACGGAGAGGGAAGCCCAGTTAACATTTTGATGGCTTCTAATGCCTGTAATGTGCCGATGATACCGACTATCGGACCTAATACACCCGCAGTCCGGCAATTTCGTAGAGGCTCTTGCTGTTCAGGGTAGAGACAGTTATAGCAGCCATGAAGATAAGGGGATTCAAATACCATAAGTTGGCCGCTAAAACCGACAGCACTGCCGCTGATCAACGGTTTTCGCGTTGCCACACAAGCAGCATTGATAGCGTGGCGGGTTGTCATGTTGTCACAGCAGTCGAGAACCAGATCGACTTGTTTCACGATTGTTGTCAGCGATTCCAGGTTCTGACGTTGATTAAGAACCATTGTTTTGATCAGCGGATTCAATGCATTGAGTTGATTGGCTGCAAGTTCAGCTTTTGCAGAAGGGATATCCTCAGTGCGGTAAAGTATTTGCCGTTGTAAATTGGAGATGTGTAAGTGGTCATCATCAGCGAGATAAATTGTTCCCACACCGGCTCCGGCCAGATAGAGAGAGGCAGGAGCGCCTAGTCCTCCCAGCCCGACAATCAATACGTGGCTGGATTTCAGTTTTTCCTGTCCTTCCGGGCCAATATCTTCGAGTAACAGTTGTCGGCTGTAACGCATAAATTCTTGATCATTCAGCATAAGAACCTCTCTACCCCTTCAACCAGATAAAGCAGTTGTGCAGTTGCCTGACGCCAATCCTTTGCTTTGGTAATGGCACTAACCAGCGCCACACTGCCAACTCCCGTTGCAATGACATCCGGTACGCGTTCAAGAGAAATTCCGCCGATGGCGACAGTGGGATAGTCTGGTGTGTTTTCTACCTGTCGTTTCAGTGCTTCCACTCCTTGTGGGGAAGATGGCATCGCTTTGGTTGTGGTTGGGAAAATGTGGCCGAGAGCGATATAAGACGGACGCAGGGATTTTGCTCTTGCCAGCTCTTGTTCATCGTGGGTAGAGATTCCTAACCGCAATCCCTTTTTTTGGATGGCGTTCAGATCAGCGATAACTAAATCTTCCTGCCCCAGATGAACACCATAAGCGCCATGTTTTATTGCTAGTCGCCAGTAATCGTTAATAAACAGACGAGCGTTGTATTGGCGACCGAGCATAATGGCTTGTTGAATCTCTTCTTCCACCTGATCTTCTGGCAGATCTTTAATTCTCAACTGAATTGTGGTGACGCCTGCCTGTAACAGGCGGGAAATCCACGCTAGCGAATCCACGACCGGATACAGCCCCAATCTGTGTTCAGTTGGGGCAAATGGTGCGTTAGGCAGATTGTTCATGGGATACATCCTCTACACTGTGATACAACTCACTACCGTGGGCGCGGAATGCTTCGGACATCTGTTCCATACCAGCGGCATAATCGCGTACTTCTTGAGAAATCTTCATAGAGCAGAATTTAGGCCCGCACATAGAACAGAAATGCGCAATTTTGCCGGAGGCTTGTGGCAAGGTTTCATCGTGATAGGCGCGAGCAGTATCGGGATCGAGCGCGAGATTAAATTGATCTTCCCAACGGAACTCAAAACGTGCTTTAGACATGGCATTATCGCGGATTTGTGCGCCTGGGTGACCTTTGGCGAGATCGGCGGCGTGAGCAGCAATTTTGTAGGTAATCAGTCCTTGCTTAACATCATCTTTGTTTGGCAAGCCGAGATGCTCTTTCGGCGTCACATAACAG
This sequence comes from Photorhabdus sp. RW14-46, assembly GCF_963887965.1. NCBI lineage: Bacteria > Pseudomonadati > Pseudomonadota > Gammaproteobacteria > Enterobacterales > Morganellaceae > Photorhabdus > Photorhabdus sp. RW14-46. The sequence continues at coordinate 61,705 of NZ_CAWPHH010000023.1, forward strand.
AGCATGGCGCAGCCAAACCAGCCAATCATGGCTGCACCAATACCGGAAGTGAAATGGTCATAACCGGGTGCAATATCTGTTGTCAGGGGGCCAAGAGTATAGAAAGGCGCTTCATGACAATGTTCTAATTCTTCCGTCATATTGCGGCGGATCATCTGCATAGGAATATGCCCAGGGCCTTCGATCATCACTTGAACATCATATTCCCAGGCAATTTTGGTCAGTTCACCTAATGTATGTAGTTCTGCAAACTGCGCTTCATCGTTAGCATCCTGAATAGAACCGGGGCGTAGACCGTCTCCCAATGATAGGGAAACATCATAAGCGGCGCAGATTTCACAAATTTCACGGAAATGTTGGTAGAGAAAGTTTTCTTGATGATGAGACAGACACCATTTCGCCATAATTGAACCGCCGCGGGAAACGATCCCAGTAAGGCGTTTGGCGGTCATCGGTACATAGCGCAGTAATACGCCGGCATGAATGGTGAAGTAATCGACCCCTTGTTCTGCTTGTTCCAGCAAGGTATCACGGAATATTTCCCAAGTGAGATTTTCCGCCACGCCATTGACTTTCTCCAGCGCCTGATAAATAGGGACTGTACCGATAGGAACCGGGCTGTTACGTAAGATCCATTCGCGGGTTTCGTGGATATAACGGCCAGTGGAGAGATCCATTACCGTATCTGCGCCCCAACGAGTGGACCAGATTAACTTTTCTACTTCTTCTTCAATCGAAGAGGTGACTGAAGAATTACCGATATTGGCGTTAACCTTCACCAGAAAATTGCGACCAATAATCATCGGTTCTGATTCAGGATGATTGATATTGGCAGGGATAATTGCCCGACCAGCCGCGACTTCCTGACGGACAAATTCTGGTGTGATATTTTCCGGCAACTGAGCGCCAAAACTTTGTCCGGGATGTTGTTGGCGTAACACATCACCGCGGATACGTTCACGTCCCATATTTTCCCGTAGTGCGATAAATTCCATTTCCGGCGTGATGATGCCTTGACGAGCATAGTGCAATTGAGTAACGCGTTTGTCTTTACGGGCTTTTAATGGATGGGAGCGATGATTGAAACGTAAATGATCGAGGCCGGCATCCGTCAGGCGTTGCTGAGTAAAATCGGAGCTGAGGGTGGCAACAGGTTCAGTATCTTGGCGTTCGTTGATCCAAGGTTGACGTAGTTGAGTTAACCCAACATGTACATCCAGCTTGGCATCAGGATCGCCATAAGCGCCGGAAGTGTCATAAACCGGAATGGCTTCGTTTTCTTCATACTGAGGTTCTTCTTTGGTGCCACCAATTAACGTGGGAGATAATTGAATTTCACGCATTGGAACTTGGATATCGTCACGGGAACCTTGAAGATAAATTCGTCGTGAATTTGGGAAGGTCACGCCTTGAATAGAATTAATAAATTCTTGGGCGGCATCGCGTTGAGCTTTACGTGGGCGTGCCGGATCGGGTTTTGGTGAAATATCGGTTGTAGGGATAACAGTATTATGAGACATAGCAAATTCCTAAACTGTGTTATTGGGAAAGTTGCTTGTCTGGAGCTCGCAGGCAAATGAGTAAGAGTAATATAATTGATGGCTGGACAGACCTGTAAAAAATTGGGTGGGCTGACAGCGGTTGATTACTCTTGTTCCCTTCGCGGGTATTAACCCGATCAGGTTCCGCGGATCCCGAATTAACGGTCTCAGCCTGTGTATGCTGCGATAAAACAGCTTACGCTAGGCACTCCGACAAGAAAGTAAACAGTAGTATAGAAGGGATTATGAAAACTACAACCCCTACTGATTGAAAGTATTTACAGTGACCAGGTTAATTGTTGCCAGCCATGTTGTTGTGCTTCGGTTTTTAAATGGGCATCAGCATTGACCGTAATTACCTCATCGGCAAATTGACACATTGGGAGATCATTAATTGAATCACTGTAAAAGCGAATAATTTTGGGATAACTATTTTTCTGTTCCAGCCACTGTTTTATCCGTTTTACTTTACCTTCACGAAAAGTCGCAATTCCATCTATTTTACCGGTATAACAGCCATTTTCTATTACCATATCAATGCCCAGTGCCGTGTGAATATTCAATTCGGTAGCAATCTTTTTTACAATAAAAGAGACTGTGGCTGAGATGATCATAATTGGGATTTGTTGCTGTTGATACTCTGCAATAAGAGCTTTAGCTTGCGGATAAAATCGAGGTCTTATTTTTTCGTTAACAAATTCAGTCAGCCAAAGATCAACTTGTTCTTGTGGAACTTGGTGCAAGGTTTGCAGGCTAAATGCCAGATAATCATTCATATCCAGCGAACCCGCGCTGTAATCAGCCATCATTTTTTTATCTGCTTCGATAAAAGTTGGATCAGTAATGACACCTTTTTCCCATAAAAACGTGGTCCATATAGCGCTGGAATCACCGGAAATTAAGGTGTCATCCAGATCAAACACGGCAAGCAATTGAGACATGGTGTTGTGCTCCTCAGATCAAAGTCTATTTAATCGTTGAGAATAATGCCTATTACTGCCAGATCGGGCAATATGGTCTATGACAATAGTAATAAAGCACGCTTTTCTGATTAGAAAGTGTATGATTTATACCCTATGGATTTCAAGATGGATTGCGACGGCAAGGGAGTGAATCCCCGGGAGCATAGATAACGATGTGACCGGGGTGAGCGAGTGCAGCCAACAAAGAGGCAACTTGAAAGATGACGGGTATATACAGATATTAAAATTAAGATGTCATAGTGATGATGATGCAACAACAAATTACAGGTACAGAACATGGCTGGTGGATTATCAGCAATGAAAATCGTATTTGGCTCCCGAAAGGTGAGTTACCTTTTGGAATGGCAACTCAATGGTCACTGCAAGGAAAAATAGCCTTGCCTATTGGTGAGTGGCAAGGCGAAAAAGTTTGGCTTATTCGTCAGAAAATGGTTTCAAATATGGTTTCTTTACGGCAAATTGTTGCAAGTGATCGTGGCTTGTTTCAATTAGCTGGCCGAGGAGTGCAATTGGCAGAGTTTTATCGCTCTCATCAATATTGTGGTTATTGTGGTAATGAAATGCACCATAGTGTCAGTGAATGGGCTTGTCTGTGTCATCACTGCCATGAACGTTATTATCCGCAGATTGCACCTTGTATTATTGTCGGTATTCGTCGGGATGATCATATTTTGCTGGCTCAACATCAGCACCATCGTGGAGGGGTGTACACAGTATTGGCGGGATTTGTTGAAGTCGGTGAAACACTCGAAGAAGCTGTTGTCCGCGAAGTGATGGAAGAGAGTAATATTAAAATTCGCAATTTACGTTATGTGGCTTCTCAACCGTGGCCTTTCCCTCATTCATTAATGATGGCATTTCTGGCTGATTATGACAGTGGTGAGATCCGCCATGATCCGCAAGAGCTGATTAGTGCGGATTGGTATCACTATGATCAATTACCATTGATTCCACCACATAATACTATTGCCCGTCGGTTGATTGAAGATACGATTGTTCTATGCCGAAATACGTGATGTACAGTTTGGCGCAATTCAACGGGAGAGATTTACCTATCATGTTACAATGAGGTTCTAATTCATTGTAGTCAGATTATGTTGCGGCCAATAAATATAGATGGAGCCTGTCATGAATGCGCTGAAAAACGATCGTTATTTGCGAGCTTTATTACGCCAATCCGTTGATGTTACCCCTGTTTGGATGATGCGCCAGGCTGGCCGCTATTTACCTGAGTATCAGGCTACTCGTGCTAAAGCCGGTGATTTTATTGCTTTGTGTAAAAACACTGAGCTCGCTTGTGAAGTCACTTTACAACCTTTGCAGCGTTATCCGCTGGATGCGGCAATTCTCTTCTCTGATATTCTCACTATTCCTGATGCTATGGGGTTGGGACTCTATTTTGAAGCCGGTGAAGGTCCGCGTTTTAAATCTCCGGTTTTCAGCCGTGCTGATGTGGAAAAACTGCCGGTGCCTGATCCGGAAATGGAGTTGAGCTATGTGACGGATGCCGTGCGTGCGATTCGTAAGGCACTCGCGGGCCAGGTTCCTTTGATCGGCTTTTCTGGTAGCCCGTGGACACTGGCAACTTACATGGTGGAAGGTGGTAGCAGCAAGGCATTCACTAAAATTAAAAAAATGATGTATGCCGAACCTACCGTAATGCATCTGTTGCTGGATAAGCTAGCAGACAGCGTTATTCTTTATCTCAATGCTCAGATTAAAGCAGGTGCTCAGTCTGTGATGGTTTTCGATACTTGGGGTGGAGTACTGACGGGGCGGGATTATCGGGAATTTTCCTTACATTATATGCACAAAATTGTTGATGGTCTGATCCGTGAAAATGAAGGTCGTCGTGTGCCAGTGACACTGTTTACTAAAGGTGGTGGACAATGGCTGGAAGCAATGGCTGAAACCGGTTGTGATGCGCTTGGTTTGGACTGGACGATAGATATTGCCGATGCACGCCGTCGTGTGGGGAATAAAGTCGCTTTGCAGGGTAATATGGACCCATCCATGTTATACGCCTCTCCAGAGCGGATTGAGCAGGAAGTTTCGACAATTTTGCAAGGTTTTGGGACGGGTTCTGGTCATGTCTTTAACCTTGGTCATGGTATCCATCAGGATATACTGCCGGAACACGCGGGGGTATTTGTCGAAGCGGTACATAAACTTTCAGCTAAATATCATCAGTAAAAATATGATTAATACGAAAGCATTACGTCAGGAACAAATAGCAAAGGCTCAACAGGTTATCTGTTATGATGATTTTTCCCCACCTAAATTGATTGCGGGTGCTGATGTGGGTTTCGAACGACAGGGAGCAATTACCCGTGCAGCGATAGCGGTTCTCTCTTATCCTGCTCTTGAACTGGTGGAATATCAGATAGCGCGAATTGAAACTACGTTGCCTTATATTCCCGGTTTACTCTCTTTCCGTGAATATCCTGCATTAATGGCTGCTTGGCAGTTGTTGAAATACAAACCTGATCTAGTAATGGTGGACGGTCATGGCATTGCTCATCCACGTCGTTTAGGTGTAGCTAGCCATTTTGGTTTATTAGCTAATGTGCCCACAATTGGTGTGGCAAAACGTCGTTTATGTGGTGAAAGTGAACTATTGGGAGAACAGCCCGGCAGTTGCCAACCTTTGCTTGATAAAGAGGAACAGATTGGTTGGGTATGGCGAAGTAAAAAACGTTGTAATCCGTTGTATATTTCTACAGGACACAGAATCAGTCTTGATAGCGCATTGTTATGGGTGGAACGTTGTATGAAAGGTTATCGCTTGCCTGAAACAACCCGTTGGGCAGATGGTATAGCCTCAAATAGACCATTTTTTGAACAAATGATACAGAAAAATCCTTAAATTCGGTGTAAGCGTGTGGATATTCTTGAATTTCAGGTAAACTGCGGAGCAAATTGTGCATAATGAGTAAAAGCTAATGTTACGGAACCCGATACATTTACGGCTGGAAAAACTTGAAAGCTGGCAGCATCTGACCTTTATGGCAAGTTTATGCGAACGGATGTATCCAAATTACCAGATGTTCTGTTGCCAGACGGCATTTGCAGAACCTGCTCTTTACCGCCGTATTCTGGATTTGGTGTGGGAAATATTAGTTGTAAAAGATGCCAAGGTGAATTTTGATAATCAGCTGGAAAAGTTGGAACAAATTATTCCCTCAGCGGATGATTACGATATTTACGGTGTGTACCCGGCGATTGATGCATGTATTGCATTAGGGGAAATTATTCACTCCCGTCTGAGTGGTGAAACATTGGAGCATGCAATTGCAGTGAGTGAAATTTCAATCCGCACTGTTGCTATGCTTGAAATGACTCAGGCCGGAAAAGAAATGACTGATGAAGAACTGAAAATATTACCGGCTATTGAACAAGAGTGGGACATCCAATGGGAAATTTATCGCTTATTGGTTAGCTGCGAAGAGCGGGATATTGAGTTGATTAAAGGATTGAAAGCTGACCTCCGGGAGTCAGGAACGAGCAACATTGGTATAAATTTAACGCAGTAAAGTGAAAAAACGTGATTTAATGCTTTAAATGCCATGTTCAAAGGCTTCACTTTTGCCCCCACTCTGTTCTACATTTGGGGGGTGAAAAGAAGTGGCTATCGGTGCGTGTATGCAGGGGTGCTGTCATTCGGCATATCCGTCGCACTCGATGCTTTGCAAACGATAAACACACTGTAAGGATAATCTATGAATAAGACTGAATTAGTTGATGCAATCGCAGAAAGCACAGAACTGACTAAAGCTCAGGCAAAAGCTGCTCTGGAATCAACTTTGAATGCAATCACCGAATCCCTAAAAGCGGGCGATTCAGTACAACTGGTAGGTTTTGGTACTTTTAAAGTTAACCACCGTGCAGAACGTACTGGTCGTAACCCGCAAACCGGTAAAGAAATTACCATCGCGGCTGCAAACGTACCTGCTTTCTCTGCTGGTAAGGCTCTGAAAGACGCAGTTAAATAATTTCATTGCAAAAAAGAAAAAATAGAAGGGGTATTATTTATCCCCTTTTGTTGGTTCGTCAGGGGCTGATGACACTAGGATTCGTCTTCGCGCTCAGCGCCTGTACCAATCAACCTAAAGAACCTTCTTTCAGCGCAAGTGGATTCATTGCCGATGATGGTGTTGTCCGCTTGTGGCGTCTCAACGATCAGAACAGTAAACCTCGGGTGCTGATGAGTGTTTACAGCCCCTACCGTAATGACAATACCGTCGTGACTTTTTATGAATATAAGCAGGGAGATTTGCGCCAAATTCGCCGTGAAATTTTGAATGATAAAAATCCACTATCTGAACAACTTCGTTTGAATAAATCCGGTGATGTGATTTTTATGCAAAAGCAGTCGAAAACGCGACGAGAGCGACTTTCCAGCGATGATATTGTTCGTATGCAGTTTGATGCTAAACGGACGCTTGAATTAAGTGATGCGTTGATAGTGGGAAATGTGCGTTTGGTGCAAGGGCACTGGAATAACGGTAAAGTCACTACCTGTGCAGGTGAAACGATTTCCCTTGAGTTTGAACCTTACGCGAGGTCATGGCTTGAACAGCGCGAAAAAAGTAGCTACAGCCAGTTAACCATTGCTTGGTTGGAAGCGCCTGCTGGCCGCGAATTATTGTTGGTAGCTAATAATGACTTTTGTCGTTGGGAACCGACGAAGGACAGCCTCTGACCCTCGTCAGTTTTATGATTATTTCAATCGGTTAATTGCCCGATATCCGATATCCTTGCGGTAAAAACAGTTATTCCATTCAATCTCTTCTGCTTGTTGGTAAGCATTTTTCTGTGCATCTATAATGGTTTCTCCTAATGCTGTAACACACAGAACGCGTCCACCGGCGGTAATAACATCATTGTCTTTCATTGCTGTACCAGCATGGAAAACCTTGCTACTTTCATTTTCTTGTTGGGGCAAGCCATGAATGATATCCCCTTTGTGATAATCAGCAGGATACCCTCCGGCAGCGAGTACCACACCCAGAGCAGGGCGCTCATCCCAATCAGACGTTTTACCCGCAAGCTCGCCTTTTGCACCAGCTAGACAGAGTTCAACAAGATCAGAGCGCATACGCATCATGATGGGTTGTGTTTCTGGATCACCAAAGCGACAGTTAAATTCAATCACTTTGGGTTCGCCATTTTGGCTGATCATCAAGCCGGCATAAAGAAAACCCGTATAGACATGACCCTCAGCAGCCATACCATTAACAGTAGGATAAATAATCTCTTCCATAATGCGTTGGTGGATTTCATTGGTGACGACTGGTGCGGGAGAATAGGCTCCCATTCCGCCAGTGTTTGGGCCGGAGTCACCATCACCTATGCGTTTATGATCCTGACTGGTTGCCATCGGAATAACATTCTTACCGTCGACCATAACGATAAAACTAGCTTCTTCACCTGTTAGAAACTCTTCAATAACAATACGATGGCCTGCATCACCAAACGCATTTCCGGCTAGCATATCTTTTATGGCGGACTGGGCTTCTTCCAGCGTCATCGCAACAATCACACCTTTACCCGCAGCCAGTCCGTCAGCTTTTATAACAATAGGAATACCGACTTTATCTAGGTAGGCAAGAGCGGGTTCGATAGCTGTAAAATTCTGATAAGCCGCAGTTGGGATTTGATGACGTGCTAGAAAATCTTTGGTAAATGCTTTTGAACCTTCTAATTGAGCGGCTGCCTGAGTTGGACCAAAAATAGTCAACCCTGCTTTTTGGAATGCATCGACGATACCTAACACTAATGGTACTTCAGGGCCGACGATAGTCAGCCCAATATTATGGCTTTGTGCAAATACTAACAAGCCGTTGATATCTGTCGCTGAGATATCAATATTTTCAAGATTGCTTTCCAGAGCAGTTCCTGCATTTCCTGGAGCGACATAGATTTTATCAGCTAAAGGAGATTGAGCTGCTTTCCATGCCAGCGCATGTTCGCGTCCACCGCTACCAACAATTAAAATATTCATCAGATTAACTCCTGCTATTGATTAGTGGCGAAAATGGCGCATGCCGGTGAAAATCATAGCAATACCGTGTTCATCAGCCGCGGTAATTACTTCGTCGTCACGGATTGAACCGCCGGGTTGGATAATGCAACTCACGCCGACAGCCGCAGCGGCATCAATGCCGTCACGAAATGGGAAAAAGGCGTCAGACGCCATTGCGCATCCTTGGACTTCCAAGCCTTCATCGGCTGCTTTAATCCCCGCAATTTTTGCGGAATAGACACGGCTCATTTGGCCAGCGCCAATACCAATGGTCATATCATTTTTTGCATAAACAATGGCATTAGATTTGACAAACTTAGCGACCTTCCAGCAGAACAGAGCATCTTTCATTTCTTGTTCGGTGGGATGACGTTTGGAAACCACACGTAGGTTAGTTACTGCAACCATACCAAGATCGCGATCTTGTACCAGTAAGCCACCATTAACTCGTTTAAAATCAAGGCCAGCAGCCCGGTCCTCCCATTTACCACATGCCAGAACGCGGATATTTTGCTTGGTTGCCAGCACAGGTAAGACATCTTTATTTACTGAGGGGGCAATAATTACCTCGACGAATTGACGGTCGATAATGGCTTGTGCAGTTTTAATATCAAGTTCGCGGTTGAAAGCAATAATACCGCCGAAAGCGGAGGTTGGATCTGTTTTGAATGCGCTATCATAAGCTTCGTGGATATCTTTACCAATGGCTACACCGCATGGGTTAGCGTGCTTAACAATAACGCATGCAGGCTCCACGAATTCCTTAACACATTCCAGCGCTGCATCGGTATCAGCAATGTTATTATAGGAAAGAGCCTTACCTTGTAACTGAGTTGCAGTTGCAATGGATGATTCAGAAAGATTCTCTTCTATATAGAATGCAGCATCTTGGTGGCTGTTCTCACCGTAACGCATATCCTGCTTTTTAATGAAATTCAAATTCAGAGTACGAGGGAAACGTCCTGATGGTTGAGTCGTATCGCCATGATAAGGAGGAACCAGCTTGCCAAAATAGTTAGCAATCATGCTGTCATAAGCCGCGGTGTGTTCAAAAGCCTTAATGGCTAAATCGAAGCGGGTTGATTGTGTTAATGACCCCTGATTGTTATCCATCTCTTCAATGATTTTTTCGTAATCCTTACTATTTACCACAATCGCTACATCTTTATGGTTCTTAGCCGCAGAGCGAACCATAGTTGGACCACCGATATCAATGTTTTCAATGGCATCTGCCAAAGTACAATCTGGTTTAGCTACGGTCTGAGCGAATGGATATAGATTCACAACCACCATATCGATCGGTGAGATTTGGTGTTGTGCCATGATTTCATCATCTTGTCCGCGGCGGCCAAGGATTCCGCCATGTACTTTAGGATGCAGCGTCTTAACACGGCCATCCATCATTTCAGGAAAACCGGTGTAGTCTGAAACTTCAGTAACCTTTAGATCTGACTCAGCGAGTAAACGCGCTGTGCCACCAGTAGAAAGCAATTCGACACCGCGTTGAGATAAGGCTTTTGCAAATTCAACAACCCCTGATTTATTGGAAACGCTAAGCAGGGCACGACGGATTGGACGAAGCTGTTGCATTGATTTGATCCCTTGGATTTTGTAAGGCAGTAACATGTTATTGGGAAGAACCCACTACACCCGTTATCTTTCAAGTTACCTCTTTGTTGGCTGCACTCACTCACCCCGATCACATCGTTCGCTATGCTCCCGGGGATTCGCTTCCTTGCTGTCGCGATGCATCTTGAAATCCATAGGGTATATACCAGGACATAAAAAATGGGCACTGCAATAACATTTCAGTATAGTCAGATAAAATCGCTTGATGATTTTAACCACCGAATTGTAACGAAAACGTTTGTGTGATGCTCGATAAATTTTCATCCAACTAGCCATATGTGGATAAATCTGTTGGTAAGTAGGTATAAAGTAGAGCTTTGCTGTGGAATTAATCAAACGATCAATTTTTTTCAAAATAATTATTGCCAGCGTCAAAGAATTCCCTATAATGCGCCACCACTGACCGACACAACGCTGATAAACATTGTGAGGTCGGGCAGAGAAAGCGATAATCAGTGCTTGACTCTGCGGGCGAACAGCGTAGTATACGCAGCCCGGCTGAACGAGAATGTTATTTTTTATGTCAGCCTGCTCTTTAACAATTAATCAGACAATCTGTGTGGGCACTCACAAGACCGTATCGCAAAAAAATACGTTTTAAAGTCTTGAAGAGTGAACAACAGTTAATTCATTACGAAATAATTAGTCAGAATTCTTTGAGCATCAAACTTTGATTTAAATTGAAGAGTTTGATCATGGCTCAGATTGAACGCTGGCGGCAGGCATAACACATGCAAGTCGGGCGGTAACAGGAAAGTGCCTGCACTTTTGCTGACGAGCGGCGGACGGGTGAGTAATGTCTGGGGATCTGCCCGAGGGCGGGGGATAACCACTGGAAACGGTGGCTAATACCGCATAATGTCGCGAGACCAAAGTGGGGGACCTGAAAGGG